>NZ_JBHUDE010000046.1:0-144277 GCF_042678205.1 Oceanobacillus luteolus | reverse complement strand
GTAAGTACTCGGTAACAAGACTCAGTTTAAATCCCTCACTATATTTAGCCATAAAAACACCCCCGAAAGTTAGTTTTTTACTCTAACTTTCGGGGGTCGGTACCATTCCAGGCTTTTTTGTTTTATAATAATCGGCTTTCATTTTCCTTAAGTTCACTCTCGTAAATTTCTTTTTCATGCAGTAAATCGATGAGTTTATCCTTCGCTTCACGTGATGTGACGATTAAATCATGACCTCGCAGTTTCGTATGTATAATGAGTACATACTGATCATTTACTTCTTTCGCATGACCATAATACTTGTGCTTAACATCAATAGTTTGGAGTTCGTATCTTTTAATAGTCTCCCACTTTATGAATCGAGCGCCGAGCAGGACTCCGTTCTTTGTGATTGCAAATACATTGAGTATATTTCCAATATTAATTAATGGCAACATGATCAGAATATACCCTGTAAAAATCATCGGTTCTGAATGATATACCCAAGTAAAAATAAACATGGCAATAACAAACAACAGAACGGAAACATATCCAATTAGTCCACCTTTTTGCTCTTTTAAGGTTGGTGACTTAATTGGTTTCTGAGGGAACCTCCGGATGGAAGCTTGTTCTTCTCCAGTGAGAGGGAAAATTATATTCTGTTTGAGAGTCAATATCATCTTGCTGAACTGTGATCCATAATACAGAATAATTGCGAGTATAATTAAGGCATACATAACAATCAAAGAATCACCCACTTTTATAGCTTTATCTATCATATCATACGATTTCAATATGCTTAAAGTTTCGTATTGTTATAACTTAATAAGAATATAAAAAAAACATCAAGCAGAGACCGACCTGATGTAAGTAATTACTGTATTGTCATGAAAAATCTGTATTCAATTCCAAATCACACAATAGAACTGCCCTCTATGCACGAAGGAGACATTAAACACTGCAAATCTTACAATAGGATCCTTCTCTATACACGAAACTGACATCAAACACTTCAAAACTTACATTAGAACCCTTCTCTTTACACGAAACAGGCTTCAATCACTGCAAAACTTACAATAGAACCCTTCTCTATGCACGAAACTGACATCAGACACTGCAAAACTTACAATAGAACCCTTCTCTTTACACGAAACAGGCATCAATCACTGCAAAACTTACAATATGAACCTTCTCTATGCACGAAAAGCCATCATTACCTCCACAAAGATACAATAGATCCGTTCTCTATGCACAAAACAGCCACCACCCGCAAATATACAAAAGGAGGCTATCTATAGATAGCCTCCTTACTTATCATCTAAAAAGCTTAAAGCCTCCATGGCTGCATTCTTCCCGTGGGTTACACAATCTGGAATACCAGCACCGTCATATGAACTGCCAACAACCTGTATACCCGGCAATTCTGTGCTAAGCTGATTGCGAACACGATCAACAAGTGCTCGGTGACCAACGTTGTATTGAGGTCTTGCATCCTTCCAACGAGTCACGACAACAAATTCAGGATCTGCCTTTATTGTCATTACTTTTCTCAGTTCTGTTAATACTGCATCTGCCAGCTCTTCATCTGTCTTCTGCATAAATTCTTGCTTATCAGGCAGACCAACATAGACACGAAGCAACACTTTTCCTTCAGGTGTTGTTGTTGGCCACTTTTTGTTTGTCCACGTACAAGCTGTGATTTCGATATCCCCTTCTCGGGCCACCTGAAAGCCTGTGCCATCCAAATCGTTTACAATATCAGAATCATTAAATGCCATGACGACATTCGCCGTAGAAATGGCAGGTATATGATTGAGTTCACTTACAAATTGATAATCGGAAAGCATTGCCGGTACTGCATTATGCTGTGAAGCAATAATAACAGCAGCTGCTTCTAGATTCTCTCCCGAATCCAGTTGAACGGTATACTCAGATCCATTCTTCACAATCTGCTCTACCTTTGTCTCCAGCATCACGCTGCCTTCATCTAATTTTTCATGAAGTCGAGTAACCAAAGTCTCCAAACCATCTTCAAACGAGAAAAATATTCCGGATGTCGTTTTCTTTGAAGGAGGAGCACTTGGCATGCTCTCCTGCAAGCCTTTCATGACACTGCCGTACTTCTGCTCCAAATGATAAAAGTTCGGATAGGTGGCCATAAGACTCATCGCATCAATATCGCCAGAATGAATTCCAGCAAGCATTGGCGCAATCAAGCGATTTACCGCCTCATCACCAAAACGACGGCGCATAAAGGCACCAAGCGACTGATCTTCCGCTGCCTCACCTTTCTCTATCTCCATTTCAGCTAATGCTCGCTTTTTTCCTTCTTCCGTAAAAATATCGGTATCCAAAATCGCCTGCTCTTCTTTAGGCACTCCCATAAATGTACCAGCTGGAATCGGGTGTAATTTGCTATCTACAAAAATATAGGAGCCACCTGTTTGATTGAAAATCATTTCCTCTTCCAATCCGAGCTCTTTCGCAAGTTCAATAATAGCAGGCTTTCTAGAAAGTAATGAATCAGGACCCTGTTCAATCAGAAATCCGTCCCGCTTCAGCGTTTTTATCTTTCCACCAAGACGATCGGTTGCCTCAATCAGTTTGACATTGTACGGTAAGTTTCTGGAATTGATATCCTGCTGTATGTAAAAGGCGGCAGATAAACCTGTTATACCGCCGCCTACAATTATAATATTATGCACGTGCATCACGTTTCTCGTGTTTTAATACAACCTCTGCCAACGTTTCAATGAATAGTGGGTGAACGTTCGGCATTTCTGGTCGATAATATTTTGCTCCCAATTCATCACAAACAACTTTACATTCGTAGTCGTTATCATACAATACTTCCAAATGATCCGCTACGAATCCAACTGGAGCGTAGATAAATGAACGGTAGCCTTTTTCATGGTATAAAATACGTGTCAAATCTTGCACGTCTGGTCCAAGCCAAGGGTCTGGAGTGTTTCCTTCACTTTGCCAACCTACATCGTAATTCGTAATGCCAGTTGCATCGGAAATCAGCTGAGCTGTTTCTTCCAATTGTTGTGGGTATGGATCACCTGCATCCAAAATCTTTTCAGGTAAACTATGAGCAGAAACAATAACAACCGTCTCATCTTGTTCATCAGCAGACATGTTATCATAGATTTCTTTGATGCCGTCCGCCCAGAATTTAATGTAGCCAGGTTCTTTATACCAATCCACTACAGAAGTGAGTGTTATGCCATGTTTTTCAGCTTCTTTTCCAGCACGTTCATTGTAGGATTTGATGCTGAATGTGGAGTAATGTGGTGCTAACACGATCGATACCGCTTCTGTTATACCATCTTTCTCCATTTGTTCTACAGCATCTTCAATGAATGGACTGATATGTTTTAAACCTATATAAACTTTATATTCCACTTCATCTTGTAATTCATTTAATTTATCACATAAACTTTTCGCTTGGTCCTCAGTAATTTTCGCAAGCGGTGAAACTCCGCCGATTGCTTCGTAACGATCCTTTAAATCTTGAAGGGCTTCTGGCTCTGGTTTTCTACCGTGACGAATATGTGTGTAATAAGGCTCAATTTCCTCTTCACTTGTTGGAGTCCCATACGCCATTACTAATAATCCTTTTACTTTCTTTGACATCATTATACACCTCGAGTTGTTAAATTTTCAGTTGAATATTTTAGCGTTTGCTGTATTCGTGGATAAGTGTAGTCAATTTCTTCAACATTTCCGGTTGAATTTCCGGTGTGACTCCATGCCCTAGATTAAAGACATGCTTACCTTGTTTCATACCCTCATCCAAGATACCTTTTGCACGCTTTTCAATGTTTTCCCATTCTGTCAATAAAATAACCGGATCTAGGTTACCTTGCAGAACTTTTGTTACACCCATTTCTCTAGCCTCTGTAATCGAAGTTCTCCAATCCAATCCGATAACGTCCACCGGCAAGTCATTCCATTCCAGGAGCAAGTGGCGAGCACCTATTCCGAATAGAATCAATGGTACATCATGCTTCCGCAATTCGGAAAAGATCCTTGTCATTACCGGTTTAATGAATATACGGTAATCAGGAGCATTTAAAGAGCCTACCCAAGAATCGAAAATTTGAATGGCTTTCGCCCCAGCTTCCACCTGAGCATCCACATAAGTAATAATCATTTCTTCCAATTTATCCATAAGCAGGAACCAAGTCTCTGGTTCACGGTACATTAGCTGTTTCGTTTTATGGTAATTTTTAGATGGGCCACCTTCAATCATGTAGCTCGCTAGCGTAAATGGTGCACCACTGAATCCAATCAACGGAACTTCCAATTGTTCCTCCGTCAATAAACGAATTGTATCAAGTATGTATGGAATATCAGCCTTTGGATTAATCTTCCCAAGCGCCTCTACATCTTGGATGTTTCGGATTGGATTTTCAATAACAGGTCCAATTCCCGCCTTGATGTCGACATCGACTCCCATAGCTGGAAGTGGCGTCATAATATCCTTGTAAAGAATTGCGGCATCCACTCCATAATTCTCAACAGGAAGTCTTGTAACATAAGCACTAAGCTCCGGCTGATGTGTAATTTCAAATAGCGAATACTTCTTTTTAATTTCCCTGTATTCCGGCTGAGAACGTCCTGCCTGACGCATAAACCATGCCGGCGTATAATCCGTTTGTTCTCCACGGTAAGCCTTTAAAATCGTATCATTCATTTTCTTTGTCAATTGTTTCACCCTTTTGTCATAATCACTGTCACTAAACCTTAATATATCGATTTTCTCGACCGCTGTACATGAAAGCGATGGGAATGTCATCAATTTGTCTAAATTGGTCAATCAATTTCTACTGTTTCAGACTTTAGACTCTCCTGTTTTGTAAGAGGATCATAAGCTACGACATAATACTTATTATGCTTAAATAGTGCATGATTAATGATAAATTCATTCTCCCCTTCCACTTCACCGACCCGACGATCAACGCCTTCCCTATCTTCATATACCCGATAAACGACCCGATTATCCTCCAAACGTTCCCAAGTTATTCGGGCTCTGACTATTGATAATCCGCCAAATTCATAATTGGCTTTCACATTCGTAACGGGGGCAATTCGGACCGGCTCCTCCAATTCATTAATATCATTTGGCTTTTCAAAAGAATGTGAAAGAGGTTTGAGACTGTCAATTTTCGACAAAATATCCTCAGTCAACCGCTTCGGATACATGCTTCCACCAGTTAAAAAGTGCTCTTCATCCGACTTATCGTATCCTGTCCAAGTAGCAAATACATAGTCAGGTGTATAACCAACAAACCAAGCATCCTTGGCTTTACCTTCCACAAGCGGATGTTGCGTAGTGCCGGTTTTTCCAGCCATTGCCTTGGAGAAGGTTCCCGCTTCACCAGCTGTTGAATCGGCTGCCTTAGAGAGCATTTCAGTCATCATCCAAGCAACTTGAGGTGTGAATACTTCTCTTTCTTCTGTTTCCTTTTTATAAATTAACTTGTGGTTTTTATCGTAAATCTCTTCAATGGTATAGGCTTTTGCTAACTTCCCATCAGAAGCAAACGTTCGATAACCTTCAATTAAATTAAGAGGAGTAACACCTTCACTAAGACCGCCAAGCGCGATGGCCAGTCCTTCATCGTCAATATGCATGTCCATCTTTTCTAAAAATCCCTTTGCATAATCGATACCAATTTGATTAAACAGCCAAACGGCAGGCACATTTTTCGAAGTGACTAGACTATCATATAGACTGACAACTTTCTGATAGGATTGGTCCACATTTGCAACAAGATAATTTCTGTTCACAGATTGTTCATCAGGGAGCAAGCTATATGGTGTGTAATGATCATCATGCATCAAAGCCGGCCCGTATACAGCAAGCGGCTTAAATGCAGAACCAGGTTGGCGTTTGACGGTAACTCGATTCAAATCGCCCAAACGGTAACTTCTTCCACCAACTGCAGAAACTACCTTCCCGGTTTCCTCTTCCATCATCACAAATGCACCTTCTACACCATCTGTATTTCCGGGGAAATATTCATCTTCTTGGAACTTGTCATAGACGATTCGTTGAACATCATCATCAATACCTACTACAATTCGAAAACCTCCCCTTTTCAGGTAATCAATGGACAAATCTTGTATATCATGAGCTTCTTTAATGACAAGATCAACATAACTATCTGTCCAAGGGGTGGTTTCTTTTTCCATAATTTGTAAACCTAATGTTTTGCCTTGTTCCAATTGCTTTATTTCAGTGGAGATAAATCCAGCATCTGCCATCGATGCAAGTACGAGGTTTCTTCTTTCTATGGCCTTTTCAGGGTGGTTGATCGGTGAATAACCATTAGGTGCTTTAGCAAGACCTGCCAAGAGTGCACCTTCCGCAACTGAAAGGTCTTTCGTACGTTTTGAGAAATAAAAGTTTGCGGCCGTTTCGATCCCATAGACTCCGTGTCCAAAATATATCTCATTCAAGTAAAGCTCAAGGATTTCATCTTTTGAAAATTTTCTTTCCATATAAAGAGCCGCCATCACTTCTTTCGCTTTCCGGGTCCATGTTTTGTCATTATATAAGAATAGATTCTTGGCCAATTGTTGGGTAATTGTACTTGCCCCTTCCACCTTACTCATCGCTATTACGTCTTTGTAAACCGCCCGGATAACCGATTTCATATCAATACCGGCATGTTCATAAAATCGTCGATCCTCAATTGCGATATAGGCATCCTTGACATGACTAGGTATCTCTTCCATTTGGACATATTTCCGGTTCTCTTCATAAAGTTCAGCAATGACTTCCCCCTCAGACGTTTCAATGGTTGTCGTCTCTGCTAGAAGAAAAGCATCATCATTCACAATCTGACTTCCGAGGTAGATAATTAGCGCATAACCAAACAAAGCTAAACCGATAATAGAAGCTAGGATAATCAGAATCCATTTAAGTAGTTTATTTTGTTTGATTAATTCTAGTTGTTTTCCCATTATTCCACCTCTACCTTTGCATTATACGACAACATTCGTCATGCATAAAGTTTGAGGAACTCTGTTCAAATAATTTTCGTATTTACCGAATAAATATTAAATAGCGTACATCCAGATTTTTTCGGGTACAATATGATTAAAGACTATTAGAAAGGGGAATTCGCTTGAAAGCTCATATGACAAAAGGAACAATTGATTTTTTACAGAAACTAGCAGAAAAAAATCCTGACCAGAACATCAAACTGATGCAAAGCAATGAAGGTGGTTTAGCTTACTATGAACATAACCCAAAAAAGCTTTTCCAATCCGGAAGAACCTTTGAAATATTGGAAGAGACCGGCGTTATTCTGCAAAATGGCTATGTAGTGATGAACAATATTCCAGTTGCAGAGGAAAGCCAACCGATTTTTGAAGATCGTTTTAAAAAACGAAAGCAAGCTGTGGAAAATATGCCTGGATTTCAAGCGTTTCGTTTGCTGCGGCCAGAAAAAGGAGAAATCTATGTCGTTTTAACACAATGGGCTACAAAAAAACACTTTGAAGACTGGAAAGCTTCGGATGTATTCAGTGAAGCACATAAAAATGAAGCGGTAAAATCATCCTCTTATTTATTTAAGAATGCCTATGTTGCGGATTATATGATGTACGAAGAGGAAGAAGATCAGGCATAAAACAATGGGTCAATCAAGAAGTCAGCTTCCTGATTGACCCAGCGGCCTGTTTATTTGATTACAAACTCATTGAAGAACTTTTCATAATCTTCTTCAGCGTATTGCCCTTCCAGTCTTGCAACTTCTTTTCCATCTTCATAATGAACTAAAGTTGGGGTAGAACGGATACCAAATGGAGCAGCTTCGTTACCAAATTCCAGTAGATTTAATTTTTTCATGTCCACATCCATCTCTTCCGTCAGTGGCACAAGATAAGGAGTTGTGTTCTGACAATAGACACACTCTGGGCTGTAGAAGTACACGGTAGTAGGTTCGCCGCTTTCCACTCGCTCCACTAAATCATCCGGCAAAATTTGATTTCCGTATAAGGGATCATCCAATTGATCGATGGTCGATTGCTCAAGATCAGTCGTTCCATATGGATTGTCGCCTTCAAGGGCTTTATTGTTTTTATAATTGAGCGCGAAGTAAAGCGCACCGAATAGTACAACAATAACCAAAATAATGATCGTTAATTTCTTTCCCATTCGTTATTTCCTCCTCATTTCTTTCAGCAGAAACAGATGTAAAACAAAGATAACAATAAAAGCAACGCCCGCCATAAATGGAATCGTGATGAATCCAAAATAGTTCACATAGATGGCGTTACAGGGAACTGGTCCACCACATGAACCTCCCATTTCATGAAAGGCAGGAACTTTTTGAAGTAAATAATGATAAGAGGAAACAAACATGCCTATTCCACTTAAAATTAATCCCGCTAGACTCATCTTCACATCTTTTTTCCACATCGCTACACCATATATTACAACGAGCGGATACATCAAGATTCGTTGGTACCAGCATAATTCACACGGAACATACCCCACTACTTCCGAGTAGAATAAGCTTCCTGCAGTTGCTACAAATGCTTGTACCCAGATGATGAGCAAGAGATTTTCTGCTTTTTTCGTTAAGGTTTGCATAGACTAATTCCCTTCTGCATCATTTCCTTTTTCATTATACGAATGAGATTTTAAAAATACAATTTCTTTGCTTTTAAATATGTTGCAAATTCACGACTATTACAGTAATTGATTACGGTGGACATACACAGCAGCTTGTGTCCGATCTTTCACACCAAGTTTTGCAAGGATGTTGCTAACATGCGTTTTTACGGTTTTGATTCCAATAAATAAGTGCTCACTAATTTCCTGATTCGTCATCCCATTACCTATACATAACAGCACTTCCAGTTCCCGTTCCGTCAGTTCTTCATGGGGCTTCTTTTCTGCTTTTCGAAAGTTTGTCAGCATTTTCCCAGCCACTTTCGGTTCAATCACGTTCTCCCCTTCTGCAGCTTTTAAAATAGCTTGAACAATTTCTGTAGCCGATGAAGTTTTCAATATATAACTGAATGCCCCTGCTTCCAATGCAGGAAACACCTGCTCATCATCATAAAAGCTTGTCAAAATGATTACTTTGCAATTTGGAAGCGACTTCACGACTTTCTTCGTCGCTTCAATTCCATTGCCATCCTCCATCATTAAATCCATTAATACGACATCAGGTTTTTCTTTTTCAATAATCGGTATACTTGCGTTCCCACTGCTTGCCTGTCCGACGACTTCTATTCTTGGCTCTGTTTTTAAATAGGCTATAATCCCTTTTCGTACGACTTCATGATCGTCCACTACAACAACTTTCACCATGTAATTTCCCCCTTAGCATGGAATTCTTATATCGATATAAGTGCCTTCCCCTTGTTTCGAACGGACTCGGAACGTACCCCCTAGTTCTTCACTGCGTTCCCGCATCGTTCTAAGCCCGTAAGAAGTTTTCTTTCTGCTGTCTTCTGTCATATCAAAACCTTTTCCATCGTCACGGATATGGACGAATAATTCTTTACGCAAATTTCTGATATTTAAATGAACAACAGTGGCATCTGCATGTCGAAGTATATTTGATAGTGCTTCTTGGATAATACGAAAAACATGCTCTTCTGTTGTTTCCGTCAAAACGAGGTTCTCCTCAACCTCGACTTGAAAATCGATGGTACTGCGAACTTGCAGTTCTTCCACTAGTTTTCTAATTCCTTTATGTAATGGGTCACCTGATAAATGGACCGGACGGAGATGCAACAGTAATGCCCGCATTTCAGTTTGAGCTTGTAACGCCATGCTAGCTACTTCTGTCATCTGTTCCTTTGATACTGCAGGATTCGTCTCCAATTGTTTCACCGCTGCTTCGGACATCATAGTCAACGCAAATAGCTGTTGGCTGACTGCATCATGTAAATCCCTCGCCAATCGTTGGCGTTCTTCAATCACGGCTGATTTATGAGCAGATTTTGCAAGTTCCGCTTTTTCATCTGCCATCCTCTGCAAGGATTTCACTTGGTCCATCAATTTTTTCCCTAATTCATTCAACTCATTGCCTATCCGTGTAACTTCATCTTTCTCCTCAAAATGCACACTCGATTGGTAATTCCCATTTGCAAACTGTGTGATCAGAACAGACAATGAATCCAATCTAGATTTTAAATTCCCGCTTGCTGTAAACCCCGTATAGAGTGCAATTATTAGTCCTATAACAAGATATGCTCCAATAAAAAGGAATATCGATAGGGCAGAAAGCCATTCCGGTTCGACAATGACATAGATGGATAGGAAAACTGCAAGGAGCGATACGGTTGTCATTACCAATCCCGACAGATGGGAATGAATAAAAATATAACGAATGCTCGATAATCTATTTTTCATCCTGTAACCCCCTATACATGATCAACACGAATGCTCCCTGCCTTTAATTTGATAAATAAATCTATTTTACTTACGGCTGCTTCATAACCTTCCGTCTCATATTTATAGGAACGGTTCACTCCTGCCCAGTCATTGCCAAGAATATCAATTTCCCCGGCTTTCACATGAGCTTCGATACGAAACTCCACATTTTCCGGCATGAGAATATGAACATCACCAGCTAATGAACGAATGGAGATTGGCGTCTCCTTCTCTGGAATAAATGCCTTAGTAAAATCAAGGTAAAAATCCCCTGCAAATGTGTTTATATTCATCGGTTCCACTTTCCAATTCGGTTGGCTATAATCTTGGCTCCCAACCGTGAAATTTTGTTTTTTCACATATTGGCTTTTTTTCTCGTCATCATCTTCAAAAGTAAAAACAAAGTTGCCGTTCTGACCTCTTTCAATTCCGATTAATAGAAAACCAAAGTAAATAATAAGCAATGGCCAAAGTTTGAAGATATCCTTAAAATAAAAAGTGAGCACTTCAAAGCGATCCAGTATTAACAAACCGCCGAAAACAATAAAGAATAAACCTAAAAACCAATGTGTTCCCCATTTACGTAGATAATCGTATAACCATTTGATCCCAATAGCTAAAATCAAAACAGGATATAGATGATGCCAAATTGTTCCAAATCCAAAATCAACAAAGCCGAAATTAGCTAGAACGAGCATAACTCCTACCCCGATTAAAAACACCGCTATAAAGTAACGAATGAGATTGCTCATCCAGATCACCATCCTTCTATACACGCAAGAAAACAGGCTCCCTTGTCTATTTATATTTTATATGTTGTCTAACTGTACGTGAACCATCTACAGCACGCTCTCATCTCAGCCTTTAGACGGATATCTTTTCTTTATTATAAATTCGTACAGATAGATAGAGCCGATTAATAAAAGGAACCCAAAGAAAAAACCTGCAAGCACGTCTGTTAAGTAATGTACGTTGATAATGTATCTGCTGATTCCAATCAGGAAAATCAGTATGGTAAATGAAATTTGCACAGTGAGGATAGCCCGTTTGGATTTCAATTTCTTTGTAATAAAGTACGCTAGCAGTCCGTAACAAAAAATGGACACCATCGCATGCCCAGATGGGAAGCTGTATCCTTCTGCATTTAGGCTGACGGAAATGCTTGGACGCTCCCTTTCAACTAAATGTTTAATAAAAACATTAACTTTATGGGTAAGGTACGTACCACCACCGAAAAATAGTGCCGGTAGCCAGTGCCGAAACCAAATGAATAACAAGATGGTGACGACGACTACAAAGGGATATAAAAAGAAACTTGAACCGAGATTTGTTATTAATGAAAAAGGTTCATAAAAATAAGAGTTTACAAGCCACGGAACCAGTGGGATTGTTCCTTTATCCACATAGGGAAGATTACCTTGCAGCAGCTGAAAGATCCAAATGCCCATTACCACAAATACGATAATGGAAAGACTGATAAGAATTCTCTTTTGTTGTTTCATCATCAACCTCCAACTGAGAAATAAACATGATTTCATTATACTAAATAATTTGATATTTCTTAGTGTAAAAAAGCATTCCGCATAACTGACAGAATGCTTTTAAACTAATTTCTTTTTTACATAGCCGTTGATAAATAAATAGGTAAAACCAATCCCTGCAACTAGCGCGAGAAGGAAACCTGTATACTCTTGTAAAAATATAAACAATAAAGCAAACAAGATGGTTTGGACAATACTTAGCTGATAAATGATTTTCACTAAAGCACGTTTTCTATCCATTTTTTCCAACGGATAGATATCGAGCCACATAATTGTACGATGATGCTGGTATAGGGCCATCATTTGAAAACTGCTTAAATAGAGAAACAAAACAACAAATATCAGTTTTACCCATACATTCGGAATAAGAAAGATGAACAATCCGCCAATGATAATTAAACGAGTGTACATCCCAACGTAGTCTCCACTTCGGACAAATGTTACGCGGAACAAATAATCAAAAGAAAAACGTTTTTCAAAAGGAATATTCCGAGTTACAAGTGAAACGAGCCATTGACGCTTTTTCACACGATTTTTAATATGGGGTACGTCACTAAACATATTGGCGACACGATAAAATGCCTGCATACTATTTTGATCTTTTTCCAATAACAAGTCCCATACAATTGCCCCTTGCTTCTTGGATAATGCATAATCATAAAGAAACAATGCAGCAAATAATACTGTTACTATACCAGCTGCAACCATATTCCCTGCTACAACAAAATAAAACACAAGAATATTCATCACCGTTCTTACGATTAACTCCAATCTGCGATGATTACTATCCCGCACTTTATACATCCACCAATTAGCAAGTAGATTAGCGATCTTATAGATGAGTAAAACGAGAATGGTCAATAAATAGAGCTTCCCTTCCCGTGCCGGGAAACTTGTTGTATATAACGGCCCTAAAGCGGCGGAAACAAGAAATAGAACATAAAGTTGAGTAACGAAACTATAGATGATCGAATTTCGAAAATATGGCTTCATCTTCATTTCAGCAGGAAGCAGAAATACTAAGTCCGGCTCTTGCAGTAACGTCCGGACTGGACTATAGGTTACAACCAAACCAAAGGCAATTCCGATAATAATCGCTGTAGGGAAGTTTTCGGGCAGCTGGGCTAACCAGGCTTGATAGTAATAAGCGACTGCTGCGATAAAGAAGAAAAGCACAATAGCAATATGCCCATTGAAAATATATCTCGTATACCGTCCCAACTCTTTTATATGAGAAGAAAGACGTTTTTTATAAAAGGCACGCGCATCAAACATGGCTATCTTCCTTTGTTAACTGTAAATATAAATCATCCAATGTCGCATCAGGCATCTCAAAGCTTTTTTGCAGATCATTTAAGGTGCCATAAGCGCGGATTTCACCCTCATGTAAAATAATAAATCGGTCACAATAGCGTTCCGCCGTTGCAAGAATGTGCGTGGACATCAAAACTCCAGAACCCTTCTGCTTCATATCATCCATGAGTTGTAGATAAGATGAAATACCAAGCGGATCAAGCCCAACAAAAGGCTCGTCTACAATATATAGTGGTGGTTCAATTAAGAAAGCACACATAATCATTACCTTTTGCCGCATCCCTTTAGAAAAGTGTACGGGAAACCAGTTCAACTTTTTCTCCATGCGGAACTCTTTTAGTAAAGGGGGAAGCCTTTTTTCGAATACATCTTCAGGTAAACCATATGTCATTGCCGTAAGTTTCAAGTGTTCATGTAAAGTCAATTCATCGTACAGGATAGGCATTTCAGGAATGTAAGCTATTTTGTTACGATAGCCAGTCGGATCTTCTTGAAATGTCTTGCCATTTACTACAATTTTTCCTTTTTTCGGCTGCATCAGCCCAATGATATGTTTAATTGCTGTACTTTTTCCTGCACCGTTCAATCCAATCAGTCCTACAATTTCACCTGGATACACGTCAAAGGAAATACCATGTAAAACGTTTTTATGCGTATATCCACCATGTAGTTCATCGATATGCAACAAAGATTCCACAAAGCCTACCTCCTTCATACTTCTTTTTATTTTACCACAGTTTAACTGGCCATAATACTTCAAGCTCTGGTTGAAAGACCTGATGTATGGTCGAAAATTCTATTTTCGCCGATCTCCGTATTACCAAATTATACCTGTAACCTAAATTAATTATATGTATAAACATCTCGGTTCTGAACAAAATATAATCGAAGGCGGCAAAGTGCAATCAGAAATTTGATGACAAACACAAATGAGGTGTTGAGGATGCCAGGTTCGGTGTTGAGCTCAAATTATTAATTTGATGTCTGACACAAGAAGAGGTGTTTATAATGCCCGGAAAGTGTTAAGTTCAAATAAAACTGCTTGCAGAAACAGCTTGTTTCTCTCATTCTTTCTTGAGCATTAATCCCGTTAATTCTCGAGAAAGAATCTCTGTAAACGAGACATTTTCACTCCAGGTTTCGTTTACCTTCCCCACTAGTAAGCTGCTGCACGTCGCATTTTGTTGCCTTCTTAAAGCAGGCTGGTTCTCCCCCTTGGACCAGTCCTGTTTCTGTGTTTAGATCTATTCATGTACATACACCTCTTTGGTTAAAACAACCATTCAATTCCGACATCTGCTATCTCTTCTCCCCCACTCTATTTTTTGAATTTTCATGACCCAAAGAGTACAATGAGAGTACCATTACATACAAGGAGTGAAGTTAGAATGAGTCATGAGGATTGTATTTTCTGTAAAATTATCGCGGGAGAAATTCCTTCCGCCAAGGTTTATGAAGATGACCATGTGTATGCATTCCTGGACATCAGCCAAGTAACAAAAGGGCATACACTAGTAATTCCAAAAACACATACGAAAAACATTTATGAAACACCACCAGAGGTTGCCAAAGAATTGTTCGAGCGTGTTCCAAAAATAGCGAATGCAATTAAAGAAGCATATCAACCAAAAGGAATGAACTTGCTTAATAATAATGAAGCTGCTGCTGAGCAATCCGTATTCCATTTACATCTTCACCTGATTCCACGCTATGGTGAAGGAGATGGATACAAACTTGGATGGACAACTCATAATGAAGACTATTCAGGTGAAGACTTACAGCAAATCGCCAGTGATATCAGTAGTAAAATAACTGAATAATACTTTATGTACAGCTTCACCTTGGACAAGAAGGTGAAGCTGTTTAATTTATCAAACATTTCTAAAAACTTTTTTAATTATATCTACACATTTTTATGATGTTCTGTTATAATGGGACTAATATTTCGCAGCTGACAATGAGTGTACAGTTGGAGATAAATTAGATGAGAAGAGAATAGGAGAGATTAGAATGAAAGTTAGAGTTCTAATTATTTTATCGTTACTTGTTGGAATTGGTGCGGTGTTGCATGCAATTGTACCTCCAATATTTTTTGGAGTAAAACCAGATATGCTGTTGTCGATGATGTTTTTGGGAATCTTCTTATTTCCAAAACCGAAATACGTTCTATTGCTGTCTTTAGCAACTGGGATCATGTCGGCATTAACAACAGGTGCTCCTGGTGGCCAAATTGCCAATATGATCGATAAACCGATAACTGCATTTATCATCCTTGGAATTTTCCTTGCAGTAAAGAATCGCTTAAACGGAAATGTTACTGCACCTATATTAGCTGGAGTTGGAACTTTAATCAGTGGCTCTATTTTCCTTGCAGTCATTTCGATTATTGCAGGAATTCCAGAAGGCGGATTAGTTTCTTTATTCCTGCTTGTTGTCCTACCGGCAATGGCTGTAAACGCAGTGATCATGTTAATCGTTTATCCAATTGTACAAGGAATCTTCAAAAGAACAAATCCCGTATCAATTTCATAATGTACACCTTAAAAACCTCTGACACAGCTCAGAGGATTTTTTTTGAGCTATTAAAATAAAAACTTCACTTGAACTTAACTAGTAAGCGACTTTCCTTTTCGGTTCATTCGTATCCAATTTTATGCTTTATATTTAGCACCTGGTCTTAAATCTGTTATAATAGAATTATGATATACTCTTCCCAGTCATGTTTTGGATTTCTGGGAATGGTGAAATAGAGCAGTAAATGAAGAAGGGAGCAAATCCGTATGTCAAGTAAATCATTATTTCTTGGACTCCTTGTTGGAGGCGCAATTGGCGCATCTGCGGCACTGTTAAGTACACCAGAGTCGGGTCGTGATGTCAGAAACCGAATTAAAGATCAGCTTGTGGAAATGAAAAATCTGATTAATAATTTAAAAGATCAGCTTCGGGAAACTTCAAAAGAAGGTGTGGTTATCGTCAAGGAGCTGACAGAAGAGATGAAAAAATCTGTAGAAGAATGGAAAGAAACAGTTGAACCTCATCAAGAAGGTATATATCAGTATCTGGAACAGATTGAAGCTAGCTTGAGAGACCTTGAAAATAAAGTGAAAACTATTTAGGTATATAGTTCATAAAAACACTCCTAGCTGCATCTAGGAGTGTTTTTATGTCTCATTTTTGAGAATCTTGATATACTCATCCATCAACTCGGGAAAATAATTCTCTGCCCTTAGCGCAAGTATCGTTTCTGTCGGATTAAGCTTTTCATTTAAGCAACCAGCAAACTCAATCAAAAGTGAACTGAAGTCAAGCAATCCTTCTTCTTTTTGTTCTTCATATGTAGCTTGCTGCCGCTCGAGAAGATCAAAAAGTTCTCTATATTCATCCTCACTGATATGATGCTCAATAATTAATTTAATAAAAGGGTATTGATCCATGTCAATGATTCTGGATAATAATTGTATTTGAAAAGAAGTTATTTTATGTCTATCTTCCTTCAACACGAAATCCCCCTCCGCAACCAGCATCATAATAAAATAATACATCTAGTATGTAAATAATACCATATATTACATGCGCTTAGAAGTAAGAAAGTTTACAAAATTTAGATTGAAGAGTGTCATAA
Organism: Oceanobacillus luteolus; assembly: GCF_042678205.1. Taxonomy (NCBI): domain Bacteria; kingdom Bacillati; phylum Bacillota; class Bacilli; order Caryophanales; family Bacillaceae; genus Oceanobacillus; species Oceanobacillus luteolus. The sequence goes on along the minus strand of NZ_JBHUDE010000046.1, from coordinate 127,410 downwards.
TTCAATTTAAACTGTTCAGGAAGTCCAATTTTTGATAGAGTAAAGAATATAGATTTGGAAAGAGATTCAGGGGGTTTTTGTTTTGATAATTATTTTCTATGGTGTATTTGCATTTATTGTATTATCAATATTTAATACAATGACACATAGTTTCTGTCAAAGGATGGAATTAAATGAAATGCGAACGAAGAAAGTTTATAAAGTGATTAACATGATTATGGTAACGATGTTGGTTTGCTCTTATCTCCGTATATTAAATGTGGCAGTTTAAAGGTATTTTTATGTTATTCTTGGATTTCCTATTTATTTCATCTTAAAGTATGATATATTTAACATTATGAAAAAAATGTAAAAGACCATATGGTTAGGAGTGTTGATGAGATGAAGAAATTAGCTACCTTAGCAATTGCTACAGCAAGTGCTCTTACACTGGCTGCGTGCAGCTCAGGTGATTCTGAGACTGTTGTGGAAACGAGCGCAGGTAATATCACAAAAGAAGAGTTCTACGAGGAATTAAAAGATCGTTACGGTGAAGAAGTTTTATCAGAGCTAGTTACCGTAAAGGTTTTAGAGGATAAATATGAAGTGACGGATGATATGGTACAAGCTGAAATTGATAAAGCAAAAGAACAATTCGGCGAAAACTTTGATATGGTTCTAATGCAAAGTGGATTTGAATCAGAAGAAGACTATGCAGATGTACTTTATATCAGCCTTTTACAGGAACAAGCATTATCCGAAGATATTGAAATAACTGAGGAAGAAATTAAAGAACATTATGAGCGTACTAAATATGAAATCGATGCTCAGCATATCCTTGTTGAAGACGAAGAAACAGCGCTTGAAGTAAAAGAAAAACTTGATGACGGTGAAGACTTTGGTGAGTTGGCTGCCGAGTACTCCATGGATGGAACAGCGCAAGATGAAGGTAACTTAGGATACTTCTCCACTGGCCAAATGGTACCTGAGTTTGAAGAAGCAGCATACAACATGGAAGTCGGCGAAATCAGTGACCCGGTACAAACAACATACGGTTACCATATCATTAAAGTAAATGATATTCGTGAATTGGAAGATGTGGAAGAGTTTGAAGATGTAAAAGACGATATCCGCAGAGAACTACAAATCTCCAAAATGGATATGTCTCAAGCAGCTAGTAAAATTGACAGCATCATCCAAGAAGCTGATGTAGATGTAAAAATCAAAGAATTCGAAGACCTCTTCACTCCAGCCGAACAAGAAGAACAAACTGGAGAAGAGGGATCTGGTGAAGAAACCGGTGACGAAGATTCTGAAGAAAAGGATGAAGAAGCAAAAGGTTAATTTATGATGAAAGAGTCCTGCATAACGAATTTGGCTCTTATACATTAATCTTCTGTGTAGAAAGTTGCACAGCGCCTTTCAAACCTTATAAAAGCTGCCCCCACTGGAGGCAGCTTTTATTTTTGTATAAGGCATATCGTTATGTTATGACCCTTGACGGTCTCTATTTGCCTTCTTTTCCTTTTCCTCTCTAATCCGATCGATATATATTTGGCCTTCCCTTTCGATAAACTGCTCGTCTAATTTTCTTTCTGCATGCATTGCTCGAAATGCCATATATCCACTAAAGAAGATAAGCAAAATTACAATAAATACCCATAAAGGAACGCCACCAATCATCATTCCTTATCCCTCCTTGTCCAAGTTCTTCCTGTTTAACTATATGAACTGGAAGAGTTAAACATTCCTCATAACATTTAAATGAATCTATAAAAGCTGGAACAACGATGAACCTACTTAGAGCTATGGAAAACATGCCATTCTACCATGAGTAGTCATCTAGTCAGCAAAACCTCTACTATATTGCCATATTTATCAGCTGTCAGCCCAATAAAAAAGCCCTCTCATCCGAGAGGACTAGACATCTATTTTACCGCTTCTGTATTTTCATATCTACTATCCAGATAGTCTACAATATGGATAATAAATCCCTCCATTGTCTGAGGCCTGACACTTGCCCCCCACTCCGGCAATCCGTGATGACATAAAATGCAATGAGAGATAAGATGAATTTCTTCAAGTGGAAGAGCAATTCCTTCCTGCTCTACGATTTTAGTCAGGATGAGGGCTCCATATGGAATATGCCCGACCATCATACCTAATTCATCCATTGTTATACCAGTTTTCTTCCTTCCCTGCAAACTTGTTTGGATAGCAGTTGGATATAGAAAGTCAAAACCGGTGTATCCTTTACCAGCAAAGTCGTATTCTAAAATTTTACCGATATCGTGTAATAGAATACTTGTCAAAAGAGCATCATAGTTTACTTGTTCTTCTTTATGCTCCATCATACCGGTTAACATCTGGTAGAGATGATCAATTGTATCCTTCCAAACAAGCTTCTCACCTTTGCCATCATTTTTGAGGTGTGACCACAACTCTTTTTTATAGGCTTTTTCTACAATTTGAATCAGCTTCATTACCGCTTGAAAAGGATCCGCTTCTTGTTTTAATACGAATCTAGCAATGCGCATCAGTCCAATAGTATGCTTTAATAACCCGCCCAAATAATTATGGTGGAATCCTTTCGCTGCTGGACTGATGGAAAACTCATTCCAAAATCGATTCATCAAAGCAATGGATAGCTCATGATACGGTGTTGATAATTCATTGAGATAGGTGAAAAGCTCCACCGTAAAATCTTCCATATTTTGTTTCGTATATGGTAAAAACGAAAATGGATTAATTTCTTCTTCACAAGGTTCCAGTCTGTAGATCGTGATTGATTTAAACCCACGGAATTCATCAACGACCCCTTCAATATCAAATATAGAGTAGTTTTCCAACAAAGGTAAGTGTCGTTCTACAGCGCCTTGGTTGTCCCACATTTTCGCCTGTATCGTACCGGCATTATTACTGAACGTCATTTTTAAAAATTGATTATTCGTTTTTGTCGTCTGCACATTCATGTCATTCAGCAGCACCCGAATGGAAACCGTAGCTCCTTTTTCTTGTTGTTCGAGACTGAAATTTTGATCTTCATCAGGCAATACAGGAACTGGGAAATCCCGTAAAATCTGCTCCCTTTCCGTAGGGGTCGCCTCCACCTCAATTGGGATTAAGCCATAAAAATAATGCTGTTTCTCCGACATATCAATCACTCCAAAACTCACTGTCTATTATTTTATTCTATTTTACCATTCGCTTTTACCACACGAAACACTAAAATAAATAGTCTTTTATTCTATCATTCACTTATCGCAAAATGAGTGTTTTTCACAGTCTCTGTTTCTCCAGTCAAACGAAAGATTGAAATCCCCAGTTCTTCACAAGCTTTTACTACATCGGATTTACAAGAGAACATAATCATTTGTTGTTCTATTGCAACTTTTTGTAAAACATCCATCATTCTTTTTACGCGGAGTTCATCAAAATGAACAAAAGCATCATCTAAAATAAATGGCAACTGATGGTTCTCTGCAATCACTTTACTGATTGCAAGTCTCAGCGAAACATATAATTGATTCATCGTTCCATGTGACAATTCATCCACACGATAACGCACTCCATCATGGGACATCACTTGAAATGGTTGTTTGCCTTGTGGTGATAAAACCGTTGTATAGCGGCCAGCTGTAATGATGCTGAAAAAGCCAGTTGTTTCTTCGAGCACTTTGGATAAGTACTTTGTTTGGTATCGCTGTTTCGTTTCGACCAGTACTTCTTTTTCCATTTTAATAATTGCCCATTCTTTTGCCAGTTGATTCAGTTTTTCTTTTTCCAATTCGAATTGGTGCATTTTTTGCGAATAAGCTTCTGATCCTTCTAAACGATTAAGTTCTGCGTTTACTTCTGCAAGCAGAGCGCGCGTCCGTTCAATTTCTTTATGGTTCTGATGCTGGTTATTCTCCAACTCTTTTTGTCGCTCGCTCAATTCTAGCTCGTCCAACTGTTCATGGATGATACTCTCCCATCTATTGTCAGGAAAAATCACTTCGAGTTGCCTTTGATTAGTCTCTACATCTTTTTCAAATTGCGCTTTATCCGCTACATATATTGCATTTTCGTAAAATTCTTCTTCTGTCTGAGCATGTCCTGCCTGCAAGAGTTCTGCGACTTCTCTTTTATGAACATTCATTCTCTCTACAATTTCTAAACGTTTCTCTTCTATTTCTTTCATAAGCTCCATGTAATGAGATTGACGTTGTTTCAATTCCATCTCATTTTCTAATCGTTTTTCAATATAAACAAAAGCCTCAATGGCAGCTGAAATGGAATGATCAGAATCAAGCTTGGTGACAAAGAATATGATGGAAGCCTCCAATTGGTTTAACTCTACCCCAATTTCATTAAGTTTGCGCAAATGCTGCTCGTATTCGTGATGTGTAGCAAGCAGCTTCCTTAAACGATGATAATAATCCAGCCAATAACTACTGTTGATATTTTTAAGAAATGGGTATGAAGTATATTGCTCTTCAAATTGTTGCCTAAGTCGTGCTTCTTTTTCTAACAGACTCCGCTCTCTTTCTTCCAATTGCATAAACTTAACTTGCTGGCGTTGTATATCCGACTGAATTTGCTTCATTTCATTTCTTATTTGTTCCACATCATCCAACTGTTGCTCTAACTTCAATACTTCTTCTTCAGATAATGTTGTATTACTTTCAAATTCCAATGGAGTATTTAATACTCTCTCCATCTCTTTTACATTTTGCTTGATGAATATATTTTGACCAGCACTGAGTAGAAAGATGATGGCAGCAAGTCCAAAAAGAAAAGTTTGTTCTAAAACAATCGCTGAAACAGAAACAAGTAAAGCTATTACTATCCCTGTAATTAGGTACAAATTTGTTTGTTTGATCTTTTTATTTTTTTCTAATGCGTAATTCTTCTTACGTTGTGTATCCGCTTCGTAAATAGCCTCAAGCTGAATAGATTCCTTTCCTTGCTTTAATCTTTGCTTGATTTTAGTAATTTCTGTTTCAGGTAAGAGGGCTGCTTTTTTCTCTTCTAGTTGCTCGTAGTTGTATTTCTCTTCTTCTATTAAAGAACGTTTTTCCGCTTCTAGCCTAATTGTTTCTTGAGCGAGCCTTTCTTTATCTTCTTTCAACTGTTTCCAGGTCTCTTCAATATAGAAAGGCAGAGATACTTCTGATAGCTCTTCTTGAGTAAGATCGATGTGTAATTCATCTAGCTCTCTCGAAATTTCCCGTTTCAATTCTGCCGTGACTTCTTGTAATTCTTGTTGTTTATCTATTAACTTGGCATATACTTGTTTTTGCTCTAGCTTCGTCCTTAATTCATCCATAAGTTCTTGATTCAATCTTTGATCGTCGATCTCAGCAAGATTTCTTCGATAACTATCCTCATTTTTTCTCAAGATTGCATATTCACTTTCCAGCGGACGAAGAGAATCTTTTAACTTCTCCAGTCGTTCCACACCATGGATGGGAAAATCGATGCTTTTTTGAAACGCCTGTCGCTTACTCATTAAGTGTTTATATTCTTGAAGAAACGGAAAGGCCGTACGCATCTTTGTGAGCAGCTTATTTTCCTTTTCCAATTCCTGCTGTTGATTTTTCAATGTTTCCAATTTATCTTGCAGGGACTGTGATTCCATCGTTTTCTCACGGTACGTAGCTTCTTCTTGTTGAATGGCAGCTAGTTCCTTCTTCAGTTGTTGAAGAAGCTGAAGCTGTTGGTTGATGGTCGGATTTTTACCATTAGGCTTAAACAATTCTCCTAGTCGTGTCTCCAATTGTTTTTCAACCCGATAAACATTACTTGAGCCAGTTAGTCCTATACTTAAGAGAACGTCACTAAGCTCTTCTTCATGCATATCTTTTATTCCATTCAAATCCAATGCAGAAAAGGAGAATATCGAATCAAAGGTGTCCTTATTCATTCCTTGAAGCCTTTCCCTTAACCAGTCTTCCCCATAGACCTCCCCTGTAGCTGTCATACATGTAGCCTCACCGTTTTTTACATGATCGAAGCGTTCAATGGTGAATTCCCCAATTTCAGAATCCGACATGACTAGGTGTCCACCCATCTTACTGCTCGTTTTTGGTTGGTACCATTTACGTTGCCTCGGTGGCATACCAAATAACATGAAGAGGATAAACTGATGAAAGGTGGATTTCCCAGATTCATTTTCACCAAAAATAATGAATGGACCTTCACTTGGGAATTCAATTTCCATATCCACCCATTTTCCAAATCCAAATATTTTGGCCCTTACAATCTTCATCGGCTAGCCCCTTTCAGCAATTCATCAAATAAACGATTCCCGGCTTCTTGCTTCCATACTTTTTCTTCAGTCCTTGTAGGTAAATCAAGATACTTTCTAGCTTGACGATGTTGATACAATTCTTGAAGATGAGAAAGTCCATCCGTGTTCTCGATAATCTGCTTGAGTTCCCCGAAGAAATGTTCACCGTAGCTTGTTTCATCTATGGCAAGTCTCTCCTCCATGGATACTGCAACGTTAAAAACATACCTCCATGGATTTTGGTTCGATAATGACTCATTGATAATGTCAATCAGTTCATCCAACTGTCCATTTATTTTCCATTTCTTCAGCTCACTGTTCTGTCCAGTCAGATTGATGTCAATGAGCCGTGGAGTACCTCCCTTGAGTTGCTTTATATTCTCCAGAACCATTGCCTCCAAGTCGAATATCTCCTTTAAAGAGGATGCATCTACGCTTAAATTGGTGAATTCAATCTCTTGTAGGGGTATAAATGTAACATCTGTTTTATGTGATGCCAGCTGAACGTAATAGCACCCTTTCTCTCCTGTTTCTTTACGATGCCGTCCTTGAGTGTTTCCGGCATAAACAATATATGGTTCTTCCTTTAATACCGCTCGTTTATGGATATGACCCAGTGCCCAATAATCAAAGCCCTTCATAGCGAGATCTGAAATTTGAAACGGGGCATAAGGATCATGCTCCTCATCTCCTTGTACACTACCATGTAGCATAGCAATATGGAATGGAATGTCTCGATTTTCTACCTCATATTCCTTCGATTTATTTTCAGTGACTGCTCGATTCACGTAACTGAAGCCATACACTCTTGCAAGAGGCTCACCATTTTTTTCATACACGAAGGACCGTACCTGTTCATCAGGAAAAATATGTACATTATCTGGATACGTTACTTGATGAATATTTCCATTAATAAAATCATGGTTGCCATAGCTGATGTAAACAGAAATACGGTGCTTCTGCAGCCGTTCGAAAGCCTTCCTCAAATGAATTTGAGCTTTAAGACTTTGTTTTTCATTATCAAAAAGATCCCCAGTAATCAAAACGAAATCAACCTCGTATTCAATTGCAGCTTCCACGAGATGGGTCAATGCTTGAAATGTACTGTCCTTTATTTCTTGAAATAAATGGCCCGGTAAATTGGTCAGCCCTTTAAATGGACTATCGAGATGCAGATCAGCTGCATGGATAAATGTAATATTCCGCTCCATTTTATTGCCTCCGAATTTATGATTAGTTTCATTTTAACAGATTAAGAATGGGAATGCACGTTCTGCTAGGGAGAAAAAGAAAAACCGGGACAAGAAGATATCCCAGTTTTACTTTTCTTTTTTGGATAAACGTATCGCTTTCGTGAAATCTTTTAGTGAGCCTGATTTACCATACATAAGTACTCCGCCCTTATAAACTCTTGCCCCAATCAATCCCATGATCATTATAGTTAAAATCAAGATACCAATAGATAATCCAATTTCCCAAAGCGGAAGATTAAGCATACCAATCCGCAATATCATTACCATCGGTGCAAAAAACGGGATGAAAGAAGAAATCGTTACAAGTGTAGATTCCGGTGCTCCCAATCCAAACATAGCAACTAAAAACGCAATGACAATCAGAATAATCATTGGTGTGATCAGTTGGTTCACATCTTCTGCTCTGCTTACCAATGAACCGAGCATGGCTGCAAGCGTGGCATACAATGTGTAGCCTAGTAAGAAGAAGATAATCGCATAAATGATCAAATCCATTGGAATATTAACTAATCCAAATGAATCAAGCATACCGCCGACAAGCTCATCCTTCTTACTGTTGATCAACACCAACCCAACGCCGACTAACAGGAGGATTTGTGTCAAACCAACAAGTGCAACTCCGAAGATTTTAGCGAACATATGGGAAACTGGTGAGGCACTTGATATTAAAATTTCCATAACACGGGATGATTTCTCATTTGCCACATCTTGAGCAATCATCTGACCATATAAAATAACAACAATATACATGAAAAATACCATAACATAGACGATTCCTTGTGCCTGGAACATTTCTTCCATTGTTTTCGCATCGTCATCAAGCGCAACGGTATCAAAAGAAATAGGTGCATAGATTTCCTGAATAGTCGCTTCATCCACACCAGTCTGTTCAATCGAAATAGCTACTTTAAGATTTTGCAGTTGTTCCTGTAACGTAGTCTGTGTGGAAGAATCGGTGATGTTATTTGCAAAATAGGTTGCTTCCGGCAGATTCTCTTGATTCAGCTCTACGACAACAAGTGAATCGTACTCTTCATCTTGAACAGCCGATTTTGCATCTTCTTCTGTTCCTGTGAATTCCACAAGTTCTAGTTCTTCATCTAGTGTTTCAACACTTTGTTTATAAGGTTCAAATATAAATCCAGTTTCATCAATGATTGCGATTTGATCTTTGCCATCATCATCACCGAAGAAGTCCGTGATTGATTGAAAATTAACCGCAGCAACGACAGATAACAACAGGAGTGCCGTCATAATAATAAATGTTTTAGATTTTATCTTTTCCAAGTACGTATGTTCAAGGATAACCCAAAATTTATTCATAGGAAGCACCTACCTTTTCAATAAAGATATCGTTCAATGAAGGTTCTTCCAAGTCAAATTTTCTTATAAAACCTTTATTCTGTAATGCCTGGAAAATATCTTGGGAGACATTCTCATTTAAAATTTGAAGTTCGCAGCCTTCATTATTTCTCCGATATTTTACTACACCAGGAAATTCTTTTAAAAACTCCAATGAAAAATCGGCATGAATGCGTAAGTTCTTCTTTCCGAAAGATCGTTTTATTTCCCTTAACGCACCTTGTACTACTGGTCTCCCCTTTTGCAAAATACAGAGGTTCTCACACAATTCTTCCACCACTGCCATTTGGTGGGAAGAAAATACAATTGTAGTCCCCTGCTCTTTTAAATCAAGGACAGCTTCCTTCAACATCTCCACATTTACCGGATCAAGTCCTGAAAAAGGTTCATCCAAGATAAGCAATTCTGGTTTATGAATTACCGCAGAAATGAATTGGATTTTTTGTTGATTCCCTTTGGAGAGTTCTTCCACCTTTTTATTCATATATTCCGGTACTTTAAAACGTTCCAACCATTTTTCGAGTTCAGGTAAAATATCCGGTTTTGCCATTCCACGTAGTTTTGCTAAATATGTAATCTGGTTCTTTACGGTAAGTTTCGGATACAATCCCCTTTCCTCTGGTAAATAGCCAATCAAATGACTCTTATCATAGCTGATTGAATCATTATTCCAAGTAATTTCACCTTCTGTTTTATCCAATAAACCTAACAACATGCGGAATGTCGTCGTCTTCCCTGCTCCGTTTCCCCCTAAAAATCCAAACATCTCATTTTTAGGAATGGTCAAATTCAAATTATCTACTGCAGTAAAGTCGCCAAACCGTTTTGTTACATTATTTATTAATAATGTCATAGTCCTATCTCCTTTCCATTTTGTATTACGGACTAATGAATCAAATGGTTTCGTTTGATTCAACTTTATTTTTCGCATTATCTCTTATAATGAATTATAATAAAATTAAAAAAATAGGGAGGAACGATACATTGAGAAATTATGCACTAACAGTCTTCAATCCGGACGGGGAAAAACTATTGGATGAATCATTCACTGCCGAAAACGATGACGCAGCAAAGAAAATCGGACAAGATAAATTAGCCGAAAAAGGCTACTCCGAACACACACACCGCTGCGTAAACCCAGAAGCCAAACTAATATTATTTCATAGGTAAACTCCAAAGCGGAAGCGACCGGTTAGGGACAGTCGAACTGGAATGCGGCGCAGGGAGATAAAGGAAACACGGTGAGGTCACGAACCGATGTTGACTTATCGACTGAAGGCGCATGAAGTTCGAACAGTCCCTGGTCGCTGGAGCTAGACGACAACAAAAGCGGAAGCGTGCGGTTAGGGACGTACAAACTGGAGTACTCCGAAATGGGATAAAGGAAACACGGCGACCGAAGAGAGCCGATGTTGACTTATCGATTGGAGGAGTACGAAGTTTGCGAGTCCCTGCACGCTGTAGCTAGACGACAACAAAAGCGGAAGCGACCGGTTAGGGACGGTCAACAACAATAAAACTCACAGAGAAGTATTCTCTGTGAGTTTTTGATTAATCTTCTTGGCTGAATCCGTAAACTTCTTCTAAAGGTTTTGTAATAATTGAACTGATATCACCAATAATAACATTTAACTGTTGTTCTTCTTCCATCAGCTTTGCAATTGTTTCGTTGCCTTGCACCAATTCAACTACATTTCGGGCTTTTTCCACTTCTTCTTCCGTAATTTCTAGACCCTGCATCTGTTTCTCTTGCAAGTTTAGCTGTGTGTCTCGGAAGCTTTCAAACATTTGTTTTGACTCTGGGTCATTCATTACTGCTTCATATGCTGTTTTTAGTCGTTGAAACTCTGAGCTTTCACGAATCGCTTTTTCTAAGTTATAGGCATGATCATAAATATTGGACATTCTTTATCCTCCCAAAATATAAGTTAGACCTACTATAACAAATGAGAGTCAGAATGTATACCGTGAACCTTTACTTATATCCCATACCATTTCCATATTAATTTGGAAAAATGCAATATAATAAGGATAATGACAAACAGATAATTGATAATTAAAATCTTAATATGTATTTTGTAATTCTATTTTTATAATATAAAGTGGGCAAGCAATACTGCCCGCCCACTATTTATTAACTTTTGTTATTGTCCGCCACCACTAAGCTGTTGCTGTGCAGTACGAACTAAACGTTTTGTAATTTCTCCACCAACAGAACCGTTAGCACGAGAAGTTGTATCAGCTCCTAGGTTAACACCAAACTCTGAAGCAATTTCATATTTCATTTGATCCAGCGCTTGTTGTACTCCAGGAACTAGTAATTGGTTTGAGTTGTTGTTGTTAGCCATTGGACTTCACCTCCTTTGTAATCATATTGTCCGCAAATCCTCAAAATCTTATTACATGAATTCACTGGTAAAATGTAGATACTATTCCAATTCGGAGGTGTAAATTGGAAAATAACAGGATTTAGCGAAAAAAATCATAAACTTATCGTGAATATAAGTGATATTATAAAAGTCTTTCATCTCTTCTTATTTAATCTACTCTAGAATTTTAAAAACGGCTTTGCTCCATAAGTAGGAAGCAAAGCCGTTTCATCTTATATTATTTTGGATGTGTCATTTCTTCTGGTACAACATATTCGTTAAATTCTTCTTCAGTCAACAGTCCCAATTTTACAGCTGTTTCTTTTAAAGTTGAATTCTCTTCAAACGCGGTTTTTGCAATTTTTGCTGCGTTTTCATAACCGATATGTGGGTTCAACGCTGTAACAAGCATGAGAGATTCATTTAAATGTCTTTCAATCGTTTCATGATTTGGCTCGATTCCAACCGCACAACGATCGTTAAAGGACAGAATACTGTCAGCAAGTATTTGAGCAGATTGTAAGAAATTATATGCAATCACTGGCTTGAATACATTCAGTTCAAAGTTTCCTTGGCTTGCAGCAAAACCGATTGTTGCATCGTTACCCATCACTTGTGCAGCTACCATCGTAACTGCTTCACTTTGGGTCGGATTTACTTTACCTGGCATAATGGAGCTGCCCGGTTCGTTTGATGGAATCGTAATTTCACCAAGGCCAGAACGTGGACCACTTGCCAACCAGCGCACGTCATTCGCGATTTTCATCATATCTGCCGCAAGTGCTTTTAAAGCACCATGTGCAAATACAGTTTCGTCATAGCTTGTTAATGAGTGAAATTTATTTTTAGCAGTCACAAAAGCTTTTCCTGTATATTCGCTAATTTGTTTTGCAACACGTTCTGCGAATTCAGGATGGGCATTTAGACCAGTACCTACTGCAGTACCGCCAAGTGCCAATTCTTTAAGTTCTGGAATGCTTAGTTTAATCATGGATTCTGTTTTTTCTAGCATACGATGCCAACCACTGATTTCCTGCCCGAGTGTAAGTGGTGTTGCATCTTGTAAATGGGTACGGCCAATCTTTACAATATCTGTAAATGCATCGGCTTTTTCCTTTAACGTTTTCTTTAACACTTCAACTGCGGGTAATACATGATCCTCTAACTTTAAAACAAAAGCAATATGCATAGCTGTCGGATATGTATCATTTGAACTTTGTGATTTGTTTACATCATCATTCGGATGAAGACGTAATTCGCTTCCTTGTTCCTCTAGCCACTTGTTTCCGATAAAGCTAAGCACTTCATTTACGTTCATATTCGATTGGGTACCACTTCCAGTTTGCCATACTACTAATGGAAAATGCTCATCCACACGCCCTGCAATAACCTCATCTGCTGCGTATTCGATTGCTTCAGCTTTTTTTGCTTCAAGTAAACCTAAATCACTGTTTACTTTCGCAGCACTCTTCTTTAGTACAGCAAAAGCTTTAATGATTTCCTTTGGCATTTTTTCGTTGCCGATTGGAAAGTTTTGCTTACTTCTTTGCGTTTGCGCTCCCCAGAATTTATCTGCAGGAACTTTAATTTCCCCTAGTGTATCTTTCTCCAAACGATAGTCCAAATGTAGTTCCTCCCTGTGTTTTATGATACCGTATACATTGTACCAAATTTCTTGATGCTTAGGAAATGAAAAACCATACACGATAGGACTCCATCGCTGGAATCAAATATATTCAATAACTCGAACCACCTCTTACATATTCTAAATCCACTTTTCCATATGTAATATCAGTTTTAATGAAAATAACCCTACTATTCAGCTAAGATTTATCAATTGACACAAATTTGTGCCACAACAACAGTGAAAAATACGAATTTTACTATATAATATACAAAGATGGATTTTTGACAATAAAGAAAGGAGGAAATTACAATGCCTAATATCTGGACTCATATTCTTTTCTGCGAGTCGGTCGTGGATGCTGTTGGCAAGAATCATTCATTCTCCCAATATGAGAATTATATGAGTCTCGGTGCACAGGGACCAGATCCGTTTTTCTATTATAATTTTTGGCCATGGATTAAAGAAGAACCGGTCCATAATATAGGCACGGCGTTACATACAAGTCAGTGTGGAACCTTCCTCCTTGATATGATTAAAGCTGCCAAAGACAATAGCAATGAAGTTCAAGCATTTGTCGTCGGTTTTGTCACGCATCATGTACTTGACCGTAACACCCATCCTTATATCCATTATCGTGCTGGATATGATGGAAACAATCATCAACGATTAGAGATACAGATTGATACATTGATGATGGAGAAGTACCACAATCTAAAAACTTGGAAAACACCGGTTTACAAGGAAATTGATGTAGGAAGGAAGCTCGATCATCGTCTCGTCTCGCTATTATTTCATTTAATTAATACCAATTATCCTGATTTCACCAGAAACGATGACACCTACATTAAGAAAGCTTATAAGGATATGCTGCTTGCATTAAAAATTTTAGCGGATCCGACCGGAATCAAAAATAGGTTGCTTGGCCGTTTAATATCCGCATATTCACATCAGCCAATCAAAGATGAAGTGGACTATTTGAACTTACAAAAAACAACTTGGTATCATCCGGCAACAAATGAACCATGTGATAAAAGTTTCATCGAACTGTACAGTGAAAGCCGTGTAGAGGGAATTGATATCATAACCGAATTATTTCATTACTGGGATAGCGGTTCATCTTACTCATTGGAGAAACTTGAAGATTTAATCGGAGATATTTCCTACGATACAGGTAAACCACTAAATTTGAGGCTGGAACTTCAATACAGTGATCCTATTGTATAGCGAACAGAACACAATATAATAAAATGAAACTAGGTCAATCAAGAATACATTTTCTCGATTGACCTCTTTTTTATTTTGGCTTCACTTCCACACTTCCAAATCATCCTGATTGCCGCTGAGCTTCCTCTATCCCTTTTTCTACATCGACGAATCTTAAAATGATCAAACCTGCTATAAAGAAGAAAATAAGAGAAATGATTCCGAATCTGCTATTACCAGTAATTTGTCCGATAAAGGCAAACAGGAAAGGTCCGAACATCGCAGCAAACTTGGACGAAATACCGTAGAAACCAAAGAATTCCGCATGCTTATTTTCAGGAATCATACGCCCAAAAATAGACCGACTTAGTGACTGGGCACCACCTTGTACCATTCCCACTGCAATGGCTAATACATAAAAATGGATAGCGGATGTCATGAAGTATCCGAGAATCGTAATGACCATATATGTCAGTAATGTAATGGACAACGCCCGCTTGGCTGTTATTTTAGAGGCTAGCCAGCCAAAGAAGAAAGTGAACGGAATACCGACAAACTGGGTGATCAACAGCGCAACAATCAAATCATTGCCCGCAATTCCAATTTCCGCTCCATAAATCGTTGCCATCCGCATGATTGTAGAAATCCCATCATTATACAACCAAAATGCAAGTAGAAAAATCAATGCTTGTTTATACTGTTTTATTTCACGAAAGGTGTTCCCTACCCGAGAGAAACCGATGGCAATATAAGATTTATCCCTTTTAATTTCAACTTTTTTCTCTTCCTTTATATTTTTTAATAAAGGTATAGAAAAGACGAGCCACCAGATACCGACTGTTGCAAATGATAACTGTGTTGCCGCTACTGTATTTGGCAAGCCGAACCATTGAGGATTCAAAATCATTAAGATATTTATCGTTAAGAGGATTCCTCCTCCGATATAACCATAAGCATAGCCACCGGAAGAGACTCTATCCATCTCGTCCTTATCAGCAACTTCAGGCAAGAATCCATCATAAAATATATTTCCACCCGAGAAACCTATAGAACCGACGATAAATAATATAGAGGCTAATATATAATCGCCTTCACCGACAAAAGCTAATAATATACTCGCAATAATACCCATGAACGCAAAAAATTGCAGGAATTTCTTTTTAGCTGCAGAAAAGTCGCTGATTGCTCCTAGGATCGGCGCGAGAATAGCAATAAGTAATACTGATATGGATTGAGAGTAGCCCCAATAACTTGTTGCCAGACCTTCTTCCAATCCACTTGCTGCAACGTTTGCATAGTAGACTGGGAGGACTGCAGCCATGATGGTCGTTGCAAAAGCGGAATTACCAAAGTCATACATCATCCAGCTTCTTTGTAACTTTTTCTTATTTTCCAATATCTCTCCCCCTTCTAAAGCAAGCTTACCAAATATACGAGGTACTCGGTAAATTCCAGCAAAAGATTTACAGTTATTTTACATGGTTATAGCTAGAATCCTCTAGACTTGCTGCCGTCTTATTTGTTTGTTCAATAATCGACAACATACCGTCCATCTGTCCGCTTGCTGTATCAACAAGGGAAACGAGATCTATCGTTGTTGCATTCGTTTCTTCAATATGTGCCGCTAATTGCATGACAGCCTGATCGATGACTTCAGTGGACTTTCTAATTTCTTTTCCTTGCCGCTCCAAGTACTCCAAGTAATGGATATAGGAAATTATTTGTTCCGTAATTTCAATAAAGTTCTGTTTGGCTGTTTCTGTTTTTGACGTGTTTTCCATTAGTTCTTTTTTATTTTTATGTAATTCTTCTTGTGTTACAAGAGCATGTTCCTCTACTTCAACCAGATTATTGGATATGCTGCTCGCTGCCTTTTCAGAGACTTCCGCAAGCTTGCGCACTTCAGCGGCCACAACTGCAAAACCTGCTCCCGCCTCTCCTGCACGAGCTGCTTCAATACTGGCATTCAATGCCAAAAGATTTGTCTGGGCTGCAATATCTTTTATTGTTTTCGTATATTGATTATTGTCTTGAATATCCTTGACCAGGTTTCCCATTTTTTCAATAAGCCGGTCAAATGATTGCTGGAAACTTCCCATCAGCTCAGCTAAACCTTCCACCTGGACTTGTCCTTTTAATGACAAATCCTTTAACCCCTCGCCATCTTGCTTACTCCGCTCGAAAGATTGAAGCATCTTTTCAATAAGTTGATGATTCTTTTCTTGCGTCACAGTTATACTTTGGGCAGCTTCCGATTGAGCTTCTGTCGCCAGATGAATATCATTAAAAGCTTCAAGCATCCGGTGAATGCTTTTTCTATTTTCATCACCGGTCTCCTTCGCTTCATCTGTTTGCTGGTTGACCATCTTCACCTTATTCTGGATAATTTGCTGCTGATTTTTTAATTGATCTGACGTCATTTCACTCTGCTGCAGAGATTCTTCCAAATGAGTTAATAATCTGCGGGTATTTCTTACGATAATAAACAGAACGAAGAATACCAACGTAAAAAACACCAGGGTAATTGCCGTCGCTCTGGCATCCAGCCCAATTGCCTGCCCTTTCGTATATACAAAGAAAGTTAGTAAAAAAATACCCAATACTCCACTTGTAATAAGGACAGTTCGTGACAATGCCATCGCTGCTACAACTAGTAAATAAAAGACGAATAAAATATTTGTTACATAGCTCGAACTTAACATGACAACAAGTGCAATCCCACTGACAGCAATGATTGCAATATATGGTATCAGCTGGATGTATTGTTGCCGGTAATGCAGTATGACAATGGTAGAAATCCCAACAACTCCACCTGTCATCATTGCCAAAATGTTTCCGATTGGCGCACCTACTATCCATTCAGCACCCAACCCTAGGACTAGAGAAAAAATTAATAAGTACAATAACACTTGGTGCTGCATTTTAATGAAGATTTCTTTATTCATAATTACCTCCCCGCAAGATCATTGCAAAGATAATGTAAATATTTTTCATAGGTATGGGGGGAGAATCCGCACGTCAACTATCGGACCAATCATCGGCCCGATAGTTATATCGCATAATCAAGAGAATGAAGGAAAACCTCCATTACTTCCAAATATATTCTTTATACTGCTCACTAATTCTACGAAACGATTCTTTGTCTTTCTTTTGCAGAGATTCGTTGATGGCTTCTTCTAATTTACACCGGTTGTACTTGAAGCAGATGACATCCAATTGTAAACGTGCCAACATACTCATCTCAAAAGGAATCTCTTTTTTTGCATGGATCGGCTTTCCAGTATATCGAAAAAATATGAGAGAGACTTTCTCTTTCTTCATTGGAATTGCCCCCTTTACCCTTTTTATCATTATCCTAAATTTTCCGAATAAAAGCAACACATTATTTTTAGGAACCTTTCACTTCCCCAGTTCTGGAAAAGAGCTTTCCTTATTTGTTTACTTGACGAAACATCCTTCACAACGGCCAAGACTGATTACTATGAGCGTATCTTTTTCTCTGGACCCACACGATTAGCTTTTGATAAACTATGGAAACCGAAAGAAATATGGAGGATATGAAATGAATCATGCAGACAATTTACGCTTAGCTGAGAAAGGTGCCTGGTTAAGCATTTTCACCTATCTGAGCTTAGCAATTATAAAAATAATCATAGCAAACTGGGGCAATTCACTTGCATTACAGGCAGATGGGTTAAACAATACAACAGACGTCATCGCCTCGATTGCAGTATTGGTTGGTTTACGAATTTCCCAAAAACCAGCAGATGAGAATCACCGGTACGGACATTATCGGGCAGAAACAATTGCATCATTATTCGCTGCTTTTATAATGATGTTTATTGGAATTCAAGTCATTTATGACACAATTAGAAATATTATTTACTTTGAAACGGCTGAACCAAATATATTAACCGCCTGGACAGCACTTGGTTCTGCTGGAGTGATGCTCCTCGTATACCTCTATAACAAAAGACTATCCCAAAAATTAAATAGCCAAGCTTTGTTTGCGGTAGCTCAAGACAATCGTTCCGATGCTTTAGTCAGTGGTGGAGCTTTTATCGGTATTATCGGAGCACAGTTCGGATTATATTGGCTCGATCCCTTGACTGGAACGATTGTCGGCATCATCATTTGTAAAACAGCCTTTGACATTTTCCGTGATGCCACCTTAACACTTACCGATGCATTTGATGAAGAAGAATTATCTTTAATTAAAGAAAGTGTTGAAGAAGTTTCTGGAGTGGAGGAAGTCGTTGATTTGAAAGGGAGAGTACATGGTAGTCAAGCATTACTAGAACTTACCATTCTTGTCGATGCTGAATTGACCGTTGAAGACAGCCATCGAATTACAGAATGGATTGAAAAAGAGATAGGAAAAAAGCATGGTGTTACCCATGCTCATATCCATATCGAACCTTATTTTAGATCGTAAGTAAAAATACAGCCAAAATGGAACCCAATACAACAAGTACGACATTAAGACCAAAATAAGCCAGTACAATTGCAACTAGACCGCCTATTATTCCAATAAACGGTTGCTCAGGAATGACGGATAATATTCCCGGAAAAATCAATGCACCTAATGCTGCATAAGGAATCGCGTTCAGCCAGCGATTAACCCACGGCCTGAACTGAAGTTTATCCACGAGGAATCCTGGAATAATTCGCGGGATCATAGTTGCAAGGGACATACCAATAATCGTCAGTATAATCATTCCACTTCCTCCTTCAATAAAAAGATCCCCGCTGCGCCTCCTAAAATCGTACCTACAACGATGGCCCAACCCGAACTCATACCGATTTCAACACAAGCAAAGTTGATCAACATTGCGATGACAGCAATTAATCCTACTCTTAGATTCTTTTTAACAGAAGGAACCAGCAAACCGATAAACATCGCATAAAGGGCAATCCCCATACTTTGGCTTAAATTAGCAGGAATGACATCCCCCAACACTCCACCAAGCAATGAACCTGATACCCAGGAGAAATAGGCCATCACAAAAATACCCAAGTAAAAATATGCACCATTTTTTTGATTTGCTTCTTTAGGGTGGAAAGCTGATACAGCAAATGATTCATCCGTCAACCCTAAAGACAACGGCAGCCTCCACTTCCGCTCGACATTCCTTAAACGATTCATAAAGGACAAACTCATTACAAAATGCCTGAAGTTCAACACAAATGTTGCAATGATAATCTCCATCGCACTTGCACTGACAGCAATCATATTGACAGCCATAAATTGACTCGCCCCCGCATAAACCAAACCGCTCATCATCGTCAATTCGACGAGAGACAATCCTGTTTGCCTTGCTAACACTCCGTATGTAAGGGCAATTGGCAAGTAACCAAGCATAATTGGAAAGCCAGTCGCCAAACCTTTTCTCAACATATGTATTGCTTGAGACTCTTTCTCCCTAGAAACAGCCTGATCCATCTCATTCCCCCCGATTCAAACTAAAATTGTACTTATTATATACTATTTAGTGAAAATTAGGAAGGTAGTCGGCTATTAATTATAGGTGTAGTTCAAGCCTTCCTACTTCTATCTGTTTTATTTGACTGATTTCGGATTTGCAGCATTTATCCGGGATATTAAGCAGCTGTATATTTAACCGAAGCCAGGGGCACAACACGCGGTCAGGAAACACCTTTTATTGGACCAAAACCACTCCCACACCATGCCTTAAGGGAAAGTTACAAACTCAAATTTTCCAAATATGTACCCAATCCTAATTCAGAAATTAAAAAAACTGCCTGCTTTTAACAAGCTGGCAGTCCTATTAGTTATTATTACTCTTTATCTTGATCCGTCAGTATAAGTGGGCCATCTTTTGTAATTACGATTTGGTGTTCATATTGCGCTGAACGGCTTTTATCGATTGTACGTGCTGTCCAATTATTTGTATCCATCTGGCTCTCCCACGTACCTTCGTTGATCATGGGTTCGATTGTGATAACCATACCCTCTTTCAAGCGTAACCCTTTGTTTGGTAAACCGAAGTGAGGAACATGTGGATCCTCATGGATAGTTGGACCAATTCCGTGGCCGGTAAAATCGCGGACAACTGAGAAGCCTTCTCCTTCAGCATACGTCTGAATTGCATGTCCAATATCACCAATACGATTTCCAACCTGAGCCTGTTCGATTCCCTTATATAATGATTTTTTTGTCACTTCCATTAAACGTAAACCAGCTTCATCAACATTACCAACTGCATAAGTCCAAGCTGAGTCCGCAAGTCCTCCGTTTAAATTAACAACCATATCAATTGTTACAATGTCACCATCTTTTAATTGCTCATCTCTAGGAAAACCATGGCAAATCTCATCGTTAATGGAAGCACAAGTAGCATATGGATAACCATTATATCCCTTTTGCTCAGGAGTTGCTCCATGCTTTCTCATAAACTCCTCTGCAAAAGCATCTATCTCCATTGTTGTAATTCCTGGTTTTATCATTTTTGCAATTTCCTTATGGCATGCAACTAACACATCAGCAGCTGCTTGCATTTGTGCTATTTCACGATCACTCTTTCTTGTTATCATTAAAAAGCCTACCTTTCGTTTTTACTATATATATTTGAAACGATTGTTAATGATGTTGGGTACCATTCTATAGTTTATCATAAATTGGCATCTGTTTCAGTTGTAACACCACTTGGAATAATCTATGCACAAAAAAAAGAAAAACCATATGAAACTTCACATGGTTTCTCGTCTTATGAATTTTGTTTAACTTTATTAATAGTATCCATATCCTCCACCATAGTTGTTTCCGTATGCTGTTCCTATGATGATTAACAAGATAAAAAGTACTACTAGGAGTGCAAAGCCTCCTCCGAATCTTCCTTCATTTCCTTTGCTCATAGCATTCCCTCCCTATTTTCAAGACTACAATAATGTATGCAGGCTTATCGAAAATGGGAGGGCGAATGCCTGATAATTTTTTACCCTATATAGTTATTTACATAGTAGATTTTTCCATTTTTCACATCTTCATCTGTGATGATATCAATGAGTACACCAGCAACGATATCGGTATTCCTCAATGAATCATTCGTTTTGTAATCTTTGAACGTTTCAACCTCGGCAAATTGCTCTTTTGAAGAAGAGCGTATTTCATTTTGCATTTGGGTATCCATAATACCTGGGCTGAATGCGATAATTTTATTCTCCGTACCGAGTTGTTCTTGTTCCAATGCCACTGTTTTAGAGTACATATTCAAGCTTGCTTTCGTTGAACAATAGGCGCTCCAGCCGTAAATTGCCCTTTCAGCAGCTCCAGAACTTACATTAGCCACAATGACAGGAATCCCATGTTTTTCTTGTTGTTTTAAAAACTGACCAGTCAACACCATAGGAGCAATCGTATTGATTGTTACATGGTTGATCAGCTCTTCGCTCTTGATATGATGTGCTTGATGAATAGGATTCACTACCCCAGCATTATTCAACAGATAAATGACTTCAATTTCTTGTTCCTCGTGGAGTGCTTTGATTTCGTCATGAATAGTGGTAATTGTTTTTTCCAACTCTGGAATATTTGATAAATCACAAGAAAAATGTTTATAAAACTGATTGTTTTCTGCTGCGAGCGTAGTTAATTGCTTATTATCTCTTCGTGAAATTCCAATGACATCTATACCGGATTCTAATAGAAGCTTTGCCAGTGATGCACCAAGCCCCCTCGAAACCCCAGTTATCACTGCAAGGTTCGCCAAGCTACATTCCCCCTAACAATAGTTAAACCTGTTTAACCATATCCCAATAGTAAACAAGAGTTTCCATTCCTTTATCAAAGCTGTCTAGTGGAAAGCTTTCATTTGGTGAATGGAGACGATCTTCCGGTGTTCCAAAGCCCAGTAAAACAATTGGCATATCATAGATAGAATCAATCCATTCCACTACAGGGATTGATCCACCCATGCGGACAAAAACCGTTTCCTTGCCAAAACTTTTCGTATAGCTTTCGGCTGCTTTTTGAATAAGCGGATGATTTGGCTCTACTTTATAGGCCTTCGCTGAAAGTTTCTCTTTTTTCACTTTCACAGAAACACCACTCGGAGCATGTTTGTTGACATGGTCCTCCAGTAATTGCTGGATTTTCTCAGGGTCTTGACCTGGAACTAGACGACATGTGATTTTAGCAGTTGCTTCAGAAGGTATAATTGTTTTCGTACCTTCTCCTTGATAGCCTCCATACATTCCATTTACCTCGAACGTTGGACGGCCCATTGTATGTTCTGCTGGTGTATAGCCTTTTTCCGAAACGGTTTCTGTAATACCAGTAGATTGGACATAATCTTCACTAGGAGCCTTCTTGATTAATTTTCGTTCTGCATCCGTAATCGGCTCCACATCATCATAAAAACCATCTACTGTAATGACTTCATCATTATCTTTCATTGATGATAGTATATGACTGAGTGCCATAATTGGGTTCCGAACTGCACCACCATACATACCGGAGTGAAGGTCATGGTCCGGACCAGTCACTGTAATCTCAATTCCCGTAAAGCCCTTCAAGCCGTATAAGATAGTCGGTTGATTTTTAGCAACCATACCTGAATCGGAAATGACGGCAAAGTCAGCTTGGAACTTTTCTTTTTGTTGAAGCAGGATATCATATAAATTTTCACTCCCAATTTCCTCTTCACCTTCTATACAAACCTTCACATTAATCGGGAGTTTTCCTTCGGTCTTCAAGTATGCTTCAAATACAGCAAGATGCATGAATACTTGTCCTTTATCATCACTTGCTCCACGGGCATAAAGCCTTCCATTACGTACTTCCGGCTTAAATGGATCACTTTCCCACTGATCGATTGGATCGACTGGTTGTACATCATAATGACCATAAAATAGCACAGTCGGAGCATCCTCGCCTGCACCATTGTATTCAGCATAAACTAACGGGTGACCAGCTGTTTCTTGTTTGGTAACCTTTTCAAAGGATAGTTCCTGCAAATAAGTAACAAGAAAATCCGCTGCCTTCTCAACATCTTGTTTATATGTAGAGTC
Source organism: Oceanobacillus luteolus (assembly GCF_042678205.1). Lineage (NCBI taxonomy): Bacteria > Bacillati > Bacillota > Bacilli > Caryophanales > Bacillaceae > Oceanobacillus > Oceanobacillus luteolus. The sequence continues at coordinate 104,313 of NZ_JBHUDE010000046.1, read as the reverse complement.
CGTGCTGATACTTGGTATAGATAAAAATTCATTCAACTTCTCAAGTAATTCGTCTCTATTTTCTTTTAAATAGTCGATCGCCTTTTCGCTCAATGTCATTCCTCCTTAAAAAGTGGGACGGGGCCATATGCTCCGTCCCTGTACTTCTTTATATCTTTATATCTTTATTAAGTATTTCTTTATATCATTATTAAAATACTTCGTGCCATTCATCACGTTTTGCCAGCATATCCTTAGCGATTTCTTTAGCACCTTCTAAACTATGGTTAGCCGCCCAGCCACATTGGACTTCATTACAAGCTGGTACTTCATCTGCCTCTAAAACATCTTGTAATGTCTTCTCCATAATATCCATTACTTTTTCTTCAGTTGTTTCATTAATTATGGAAAGGTAGAAGCCTGTTTGGCATCCCATCGGACTGAGATCAAGCACATTCTTTTCATGGTTACGGATATTTTCTGCCATAAGGTGTTCAATTGAATGAAGTGCATCCATTTTCATATGCTCTTTATTCGGTTGCTTAAAACGAATATCATATTTATAAACCTTGTCGCCTTTCTCTCCCTCAGAAACACTTGCAAGGCGAATATACGGAGCTTTTACTTTCGTATGATCGAGATTAAAACTTTCGACATTCATTTTTTTTGTCACATTCATCTCTCCCTTTTCAAACTCATCTTTACCCTAAATCATACACTATTTTTGTAATCTCCTCCAACCATCCAGCATGAAAAATAAAAATAGCATGCTGATATTGCTATCAGCATGCTTAGAAAACTTTATCTACCTGCGTTCTCCGGAAATATTCTTTCAATCATAATCTCAAATTGATCAAAAAATCCAGCTATTGGCCGCCCATCTTCTGCTTCATCTGCATAATTATCGAACAAACCAACGAAATCTGGGTTTGTGGATACATATACATTTTCAATATCATTATCGACAGAACGGACAACTTCGGCAATGCGTTCTTTTAATTCATTAGAAATTTCGTCATCACCAAAATGGTTATTTCCGTTATTGGTATCTCTGTTATTTGTTTGGTTTCCTTGTTCGTTACGATTCGTGTCGTCATCCAATTCGGCAGCGACATAGGCATTATTTTCTGTCGTTACAACATATGCGTTATCGATTTCATCTATTTCTTCCTCAATTCTGTCTGCAGCCTCTTCGCCTATTGAATAACGGGAATTTACGTTGTCACCGTTGCGATTTTGATTCATATGGTTGTCACGACCATATCCACGGTCGTTCGCATCTCGCCCGATCATATAATCCTGGTCATTATTAAAAATACCATCACCTGTATTACGATTTGTCGTCGGGTCAATGTTAGGATTATTCGTACCTCTTTGTGCATCATCATTTCCTTGACAGGCCATTAAAGTAATCAAAAGTACAGCTAAAATGCTCAATAACTTAACTCTCATCCGTAAATAACCTCCTTAACTATTTGCCTTTATTATGTTACTCACGGATGAGAATATGCTTTTTGAATGTAATCCTTTTTTTGGAATAGAGACCATATTTGTAAGCGGGAGGGAATTGATGAACTGGGAACAATACAAATAACGGTTTCTAGTTAGGAGGAGAAAAATGATTCCTGATTATGACAAGGCACTTTATTATACGCTATGGGGACAATGGGATGAATTATTGATATTAATGGTGCGAACAAATGATGATTTATTATCGAAGAGGATTGAAAAGTTCTTAAATGCCTACCATTACTCTTTGGATGAGGATAAAATTATGAAGTCACATGATCAACTGCTTTATTATATAGATCATGCGATGCAGCAAGACAACATAACCACAATGGAAGTATAAATAATGCCTGGCACCCCTATAAGTGCCAGGCATTTAATTTATATCAACTTCTATGATCATTTCTTTAGGCTTTGTAGTTGTATCGTAAAAAGCGTGAATCATTTCCCTTTTCTCTTCATCAATCCCGATATTTTCCAGGATTTTTTCATCACCTGATTGAATGATTGATGCAAATTGCTTGTTCATGGATGTTCTATTCTCCACGGCCTGTTCTCTCACTTCACCGGGTACTCGGAATGTCACGACTTGCCAATCCGTATTATATGATTGGAAATACTCCTTAATACTGTTCGTTATTCCGCCTTCTTGATGGTCCGCATAACTTACACCAATCAAGGCCCGTTTACCTTGCTTTATCATCTCTTCGCTTTCACAGCTACTGATAATATCATTCAACATTTCCTTTAATGTTTTTTCTGATTGATTCAGCTCTCGAGCCAATGGTTCAGCTTCTTTATTTAATGCAGTTACTTCATGAACTTCCAAATCCCGGTTGACTTTGATCTCAAAACTTGGGTTGATTTCAACATTTACATAAGCGTACGTCTCAGTGTCTTCGATTAAGTTTATGGTGGTAACTATAAAGAAAGCCAACACAGTGGCAATCACGAGGAACTTAGCTTGAATTGAAAATTTGGAGGGAAATTGGGGTCTGGAAACATACGGTTCGTATCGAACTTCTTTGCCTATAGTAGCATCATGATCAGCAACAACTGCTTTTTCAAAGGAGCCATCTGCAGTAAGCACGATGACATACTTGGACCGTACTTCCATTATGATACCCTTTTTCACTAACCCACCTCCTTCAAATATTCCTTAAGATATGTAAAGTTCCCTTGCAAAACAATAAACATGGCTAATATATATTTTCTATTTCTTTCAATTGTTTTTTTACTGACTGATACTCGTTTTTCTAATTTTTTAATTGGTAATTTTTTCTTTGCGAGTACATATTGTTTTAATTCATCATCCTCGTTCAACATCCTTGCGATACGCACTGCGGTCTCTCGAGAATCGCGATGTTTAGGAGCGACTTCAGTAAGTTCCAGAAGAGATAAATTAAACTCTTTAAGTTTTTTGCGATATTCCAACGTTTCTTCCCGTCGATTGATTGCATCTTGCTCATCTTGATATTGTTCAATGACTGCTGAAACTTCAGCAGGATTCTCCATCGTTTCTTCGTCGTAAAACGTATCAAACGACAAGTCATTTTGCCTTTTTGAATTATAACGAATATAATCAATGACTTTTCTGCTGACAATCAACTTAGCAAAAGAAAGAAAAGAACAACCTTTTGTTGGGCAATACAAAAATATTGCATCGTTAAACGCAGATAGTCCGATACTGAACTCATCATCCTGTCTGGGATCAATATAACGTTTGCAAACCTGGGAAATAACACTAATCATAAATGGTTGGTATGAAGTCAGCAAATAGTCATGCTTCTCTTCATCCCCCTGTTGAACTTGTAATACGAGCTCTTCGATAGGGGTTTGCTCCAGCTGGTTATACACTTTCATGTGTAACACCTCCAGCTACTATAATTTTCGATTTTATATCCTTTTTTATGGGTGTATGTATAAATTGTTTGGTACTTATCTTTATATGTCTCATCCATTCCCCATCCTTTTTCTCTGTTATCGGCAATTTTCTATTTATACTCCTCTTATCTTAACGTTTAACTATCTCACGCGGTTTACATTAAGATTAAAAGTATATTACCAATCAAATGTTCCGCTCCCGCAACAAATAAAAACACAGGAACCCGGATAGGTTCCTGTGTTTTATGAATGAAAATTCACTAATATATCTTCTTTCGTAGAGAAAGCGAGCTTACTTTCAAAATTGATGAGCGTTTCATCAAGGTAAACATCACCTTCATACCAATCAATCGAGGTGATTTGCCGCATTGGATAAAAATAAAAATCTTTCTTCGTCAATTCTAGACTTGTTACAACGATAAACTTCACATTCCAGTCTTCATCATGGACAAAATCAACTACTTTACCAAGCTTGCCATCCTTACCATGTACCCGCGCATTCATGATTTCCTCATGGCTTCGCAGGCTACTACCATGTTGATGGAGCAATATTTCCCGCTCCTCTTCGATTTCATTAGGAATTTGCTCTCTGCGTTGGGGATCTTGCTCATCATGGAATACCCCTAATGCCCGATGCTCATTGCCCACCAATACATCATTCGGCCAATAACGCGTCCAACCGAAATAGTTCATAAGCTGATTTTCATGTTCCCTCGTCAAATCTGTATTTTCAGGAACAGCAGGACTATTTTTAATGGTGTTTTTATCATACTCCACTTCAATGGTTTCATTCTCTGGATTAATTCCTTTAAAAGCACTCGGTGGAAGAAGTACCTTGCGCTCCGGCAACCACTTTCTTGTATCCACAATAGCATAACGGATTTTCCACGCATGATCATCCATATACAAGTCCTTCACTTTACCCATTTCTCCATCTGTCGCATCGATGTTATAAGTAAGCAACTGAGATGTAAAATAATACATCGATTCCACCTCCATAAAGTTCCCTAGGCATGTTTGTTTTACAGATTCCATACCCCCTATGGAAAGCGGATAAACTAATCGTTGTATTCGAAAAAGTAGTCAATCGGAACGAATAGACCCACTTTTCCATGTATATCATGATTCAACGTGGCGAAAATGACACCAATCACTTTACCATCTTTATTAATAATTGGACTTCCGCTGTTTCCTCGGTAAACAGGCGCTTGAATCATTAAAACCGGCTTCTTCCAACTTGATAATTCGGTATAGCCAATAATTGTCCCTTCGTTGGCTATACCATTAAAACGAAGCGGATTACCGATAAAATTAATTTTTTCATCCTCTGTAAAATCACTTGTTTCTGCTAACGTCAAGTATGGCAAGTTTTCACCATTTGTTTCAACAATTGCCAAATCAATATCGGGATATTCTGCGACTACCTTCCCTTGATAAAGTCCTTCTTCGGGAAATGCAACCGTTACACTTTCCTCCCCTTTGATAACATGGTGATTCGTAATAATCGTTCCGTCCTCATGGATCGAGAAGCCTGTTCCTTTACTGTCACCTGTTTCAATAACTACTACCGCTTCTTTATACTCTTGTATTTCTTCTTGCTGAGATAATCGAGTCGACGTAATTAAAAAATCAATTGCTGGAATTGAAAAGGTTTGTGGAAGTAAGGCAATTACATTAAACAACATCGCAAATGCAATCACCCAAAAAATCCACTTAGGAAACGGACGCTTCGTCGTCGCCTCTTTTCTTTCTTTCGCACGCTGAATTGCTTTTTGACGCTCTTCCTCTACTAATTCATATAGTTCTTCTTCATCAATTTCTTCATATAAATCTTCATCAATGACATCAGTCTTTTTTTCATTCTTTTCTTTATTCTCCATACGCACCCCGCCTATGAGACACTTGCCCGAACTCTACCTTGTTGCATCTGATACATTTGATAATACAAACCTTTTTCTTCAATTAGTGTATCATGATTACCGCGTTCTTTGATAGTTCCACGTTCAAGTACAATAATGCGATCTGCGTCTTGAATCGTTGATAGACGATGGGCAATGACCAGCGTAGTACGGTTTTTTTGGAGCACCTCCAGTGCATGCTGAATCACACTTTCCGTTTCTGTGTCCATATTCGCTGTCGCTTCATCTAATATTAAGATTGCCGGATCGAATGCAAGGGCTCGAGCAAAAGAAATCAACTGCCTTTCACCCAGTGAAAATGTGCTCCCACCCTCGGTGACGATTTCATCATAACCCTTAGGCAATCTTTTAATAAATCCTGTTGCACCAACGGCTTCTAAAGCTTTAATCGCTCTTTCTCTGGAAATGGCTGGGTCATTCATCGTGACATTCGAGAGTATCGTTCCCGTAAATAAAAACGGATCTTGAAGTACTATTCCCATATGGCTTCGTACTTGCTGTCTGGATAATTCTTTTGTGGAATAGCCATCAATGGTGATGTTACCTTTTTGTGGGTCGTAAAATCGGAACAGCAGGTTCATGATTGAACTTTTCCCTGAGCCTGTATGGCCGACAAAGGCTGCAGTTTCACCAGGTTTCACTTCAAATGAAATATCCTTCAACACATCATCTTCACCGTTATAAGAAAACGTCACCTGATCAAAAACCACGTGTCCACGATATCGGTTGATTTTACTGTTCTGGATAGCTTCTCCTTTATGATTCATCAGTTCAAATACACGGTGGCCTGCCACACGTGCCTGTTCAATAAGCGGCAACTGATTAACAATATCTGTTACAGGTTCAAATAGACGGGTAATATAATCCACAAAAGCGTAAAGCATCCCGATGGAAATTATACTCGTCAGATTGAGTGAACCCGAACCAAAATACCAAATGAAACCAACAAAGGTAATATTCCTTAACACTGTTACTAAATTATAAGAAGTTAATGCGCTCAAACGAACTAGCTTCCTTTGATACGTAAAATGCCGCTCATTGAGCTCTTCGAATTCATCTTGTGTACTTTTTTCTCGATTGAAAGCCTGGATAATTGGCATGCCTTGAATTGCTTCATTGATCTTCCCATTAATATCACTGATTGTTGCACGAATGACAGTGTTATATTTCGTTCCAAAATATTGATAACCTTTCATCCATAAAAAGATGACAGGTATTAAAATTAAACACATTGCTGCAAGTCGAGCATCCAAAATGAACAAAGCGATGAAAATCCCTGTCATATACACTATACTCGATACAATTATCGATAATACACGTTCATACAGGTCACGAATTGCTTCTGTATCATTCGTTATCCGGGAAACAATCGTTCCAGCTGGCCTATCAATGAAGTAATTGATCGGAATACGTTGGGTTTGTGCAAACAAATCCATACGCATCTTTTTAATGATTTGATTGGAGGCTTGCTGCAAGAGATACGTCTCAAAAAATTTAAACACACCGGCTATAAGCAGAAGTACCATATATAATACTAAGAGCAGGATGATGGGGCGTTGTTCCGGTTCAAAAAACGCATACATTTCTTGAAGGTTTAATTTTATTGCATCGTAAGTAAGAACATCCTCACCGAATTCAATACTGATCTGGCTATCCCCCACTTCCCTAACACCAGAGAGCGGCGCTTGATCATCAATCATGTAATAGGATGTACCAACTTGCATTAAGGTGTGTGGTTCTCCAACCACTTCATCTGTTTGCAACAAACGGTCGACTCGTTTATAATACTTGTCATCATAAGCAATCGTATAACGATCGTTATCCTCCACTACTTCCTGCCAGTAGCCCTCCACGCCCAAAATATGATCATCAATTACTGTTTTAGCTATAAATGGGCCAGCAAGCTCTAACGTTACGGCAATTGCTAAACAAATCAATCCTATAAAAATCCCTTTTTTATAATGAAGCGCGTATTGAAATAGTCTTCTTTCTGTTGATTTCTTTTTCATGCTCCGCTATCCCCCAGTCGCTCCAACTGCTGCTGTTCATATTGTTCCTTGTACCAGCCATTTTGTTTTAACAGCTCTTCATGGGTTCCTTGCTCGGTTATTTTTCCATTGTCAAGGACAATAATTTGATCAGCATGTGTTACCGCTGATAACCGATGAGCTGCAATAAACGTCGTTTTATTTTTTCTTTCTTCCCGCAAATGTTGGATGATCATGGCTTCCGTCTTTCCATCTACAGCGGATAAGGAGTCATCCAGAATTAATATTTCGGGATCCTTAATAAAAGCCCGCGCCAATGCTACCCGCTGCTTCTGACCACCCGACAATGTAATTCCACTTTCACCAACTTGGGTATCCAACCCGTCGGGAAGTTGTTTTATATCATCAAGAAAATGGGCTAAATCTAATATGCGATAAATCTCCTCATCCGTCGCATCTTCTTTCCCATATTGGATATTTTCACGAATCGTTTTTGAAAACATCATCTGATCCTGCGGGACATAACCAATCCAATTGCGAAGCTCCGCTAACTCCAGCTGCTCTATAGGAATACCAGAAAAAATGATACTGCCCTTCATTCCTGAATATTGTCTCAACATCAATTTAAATAAAGTTGTTTTTCCTGCTCCTGTTTTTCCAACAACACCAATCGTTTCTCCCTTTTTCACATGCAATTCTATAGATTTCAACTGATTGTACTCTGTCCCCGGATAGGAAAACGTCACTTGATTGAAATCAATCGCATCCACACCGCGCAGCTGTTTCCCCTGTTCAGGATTCTGGACATCCGCTTTATAACTCATCGTGTCCTCAATCCGATCAAGTGAGGCATTCCCACGCTGTAGTATATTAATCAGTTCACCAACAGCGAACATTGGCCAGATCAACATTCCTAAGTAAACATTAAATGTAACCAAGTCACCTAACGTCATCTTGTTCTCAAAAACGAGAAAAGCTCCATATCCTAATCCAATCGTATAAGAAAGCCCAACGAGGATTTTAATCGTCGGTTCAAATAAAGCATCAATTTTTGTCACTTCCATATTTTTGAGATAAACGTCTTCTGTCATCTTGTCAAACCGATTCAATTCTTGCTCCTCTTGAACAAACGCCCGGATGACACGTACACCGCGAATAGATTCAAGCACTTCATTATTCATATTTCCAAACGCGTCTTGAGCCTTCATGAACCGAGAATGAATGGCAGAGCCGTATTTATTCATGACAACCGCCATGATAGGCAATGGCAGAAGAGCGGCCAATGTCAATTGCCAACTAATCGTAAAGCCCATCATACCGATAATCATAATCATGAAAATACTGGAATCAACGAGAGTCAGAACCCCAAATCCAGCTGTTTGACTAATTGCTTTTAAATCGTTGGTTGCCCTTGCCATCAAGTCACCAGTTCGATACTTACCGAAAAAAGTTGGAGTCATTTTAAGAAAATGCGTCATTAACTTTGTACGCAACCATTTCTCCAAAATGACCGCACCACCGAATAACGTATAATCCCATAAATATGAAATCGTATAATGGATGACGATAAGTGCTAAATATAGAAGGATGATGAATTGTAAACTCTCCCAAGTTAATGTTTCGTATTGAATCTGGTCAATCGTATAACCTATTATCTTTGGAGGAATTAAACCGATCGCACTCGCTGTACAGAGCGCAATAATTGCAAACATATAACGTTTCCAATAAAACTTGAAAAACCAATCCAGTTTCTTAAATACTTGAAACATCTTTCCACCCACTCTCTAAATTCCCCGAATAAAAAACACACGTGTCTATCGACTCGTGTGTCAGAAATCAATAATATACATAAAAAAATACGGCCACACGTCTTTAGAGTGACCTTCACTCTATGCTACAAATAAAGGTCACATTTGATATTTTATTTAATGAATATACAACTAATGAATTCATCTTCATGACCTCCTCCTGAACGAAAATTAAGATACCTTAATAATTATAGTATTTTGAATATATTTGTCAATCACTTTTATATTTTTCACACAAAAAAAGAATAGCTCATATGAACTATTCTTCATGGAATATTATTTTTAACTGGAGTTCGATTTATTTTCAATTGTTGAACGCTGATTCCGTTTATTACCATAATTAATCATCCGTTCTACTTTCAAATATTCAATTCTAGTAGCTACAACAATATCATGAACAGATACAAAAGGGTTTTTCCTGATGAAATTCCATACTTGTTCGCTATCATGCAAGCATGTCGCACATAACATAAAGGGACTATCAACCAATAAATCCTGACACAATCGACAATTTCGAACAATTCTACTCTTCATCTTCTCACCCCTTATTTTCTTTCCCCTATCATACAGTACTCCGTATAGTAATACAAGCACTTATTTTAAATTTTTAGAAAAGTTGACCTATACTTTCTTACTTCTTTAGCTAATACTTTTTGGCATATTTTCTCTTATATCGTCGAAATATAATAAAGAAGCAGGATATTTTTTCATGTCTAATCCATACTATGAAATATACAAACCTTAGGTGGGGTAATTATGCGACCAGCAAAGAAAAATAATGGAAAGTCTGCACTTCCTATGAGTGTAGATCAACTAAAAAACAAAGTGGAATCCCTCGTTATCAACAGCCAAGACTTGAATTACACTACATATCAGCAGAATGAAAAACAAATTGCGGTATTTTATATCCCATTTCTCATTGATCACACAAAACTAGAAGAAAGTCTCTTAAATCCGTTACTATCCATGGAGTCCGATTGGTCAACTGATACCATATTAAGTGGAATACCACTTGCATCAGGTAAAACGACTACAAAATTGGAAGATACAGTTAATGGTTTAAATAAGGGTGAAGTTTTTTTATATTTAGAACAAGATAAACAGCTCATCACTTATAAACTGTCAAAAAGTGAAAAACGTGCCCTCGAAAGGGCTGAAACAGAAGCGATTGTCATAGGTCCCCAGCTAGCCTTTACAGAATCAATGCAAAGCAATTTAAACGTAATCAGCTGGCGATTAAACACTCCGGATCTAGCACGGGAAAAAATAATGGTAGGCGAACGGAATCCGAAAGAAGCGAGGATTATTTATCTAAAATCAGTTGCAAACGAAACAGATGTCAATACCATGCGGCAACGCCTGAATGACCTTAAAGTGGATATGATTGAAGATATTCATATGTTAAAACAATATATTCTCGATAACTCCACTTCCGTCTTTCCTCAATACGTTGCAACTGAATTGGTCGACCGAGCGACCTACGCCGTAAAGGAAGGAAAAATTATTGTACTTGTTGAGGGTAGTCCACTGGCTATGGTTGCCCCTTCTACTTTTTTTAGTTTTTTCGAATCGACGGAGGATCGCTATTTTCATTGGAATCTGAGCAGCTTTATTCTTTCTCTACGATTTCTTGCTGCATTCGTTACCTTGATGTTGACGCCGATGTATGTCGCTGCAACTACTTTTCATTATGAACTGATTCCATCACAACTTCTCATGTCCATCGGTCAATCGCGGGCAGCGGTTCCTTTTCCACCAATTCTTGAAGTAATCATTATTGAATTGGTCATCGAACTCCTCCGGGAAGCGGGAGCGAGACTGCCTACTAAAGTAGGTCAAACAATTGGTATTGTTGGTGGTGTTGTTGTCGGTACAGCAGCTGTTCAAGCCGGAATCACCAGTAATATTCTGATTATCTTAGTTACACTAAGTGCCTTGGCGTCCTTCTCGACACCCAATTATGTTATGGGGAATACACTCCGATTTGTCCGATTTCCATTGATTATATTTGCTAGTATGTATGGGATAATCGGAATCATGTTTGGTATATGCTTATTAGTCATTCACCTTGTTCGTTTAGAATCACTTGGCAGACCATATCTAACTCCATTATATCCATTGAGGTTAGCTGATTTTAATAAAGTATTTTTCCGTCTGCCGGAGCAGAAACAAGGTAGACGCTTTTTATCCTACAGACTTAAGGATAAACATACTTACGGGAAAAATAAAGCAACGGTGAAAAAAGATAATGAAAAGTAGGGGATCGAATGAAAGTAAACCTTGATATTCCAAAGAATAAACAATTTCAATCCTTCTATCTTTTTGCCATCCTCGTCTCTGTAACAACAGGTGTTGAAATGATTGGTACACCCCGGATTATTTTTTTAGAAGCAGGGCACGACGCATGGATATCAGTCATAATTAGCTATTTATTGATTGTCCTGCTTCTATTTATTATGTTGTATATTCTCAAACAATATGAAAACGCAGATATATTAGGAATACATGCCGACCTTTTTGGTAATTTTATAGCAAAACTAGTTGGAACGCTGTATTTCTTTCATTTTAGTACTGAATTATTCGCAGCACTATTGATTTATATTGAAATTATTAAAGTATTCATTTTCCCTGACAGTAATAACTTTATTCTTGGCTTGATGCTGATTAGCTTAATTATATACACTGTGCTTGGTGGTCTACGTGTCGTAATCGGCGTATGCTTTATTTTCATGATTTGTTCGTATTGGTTAGTATTCCTATTAATTGACCCGTTACGGCAAATGGAATTAATTAACTTTCTTCCAATTATGGATAGGAGTATAACGGATGTTGCGATTAATGGGGTATTAGCCACCAGTTACACATTCACTGGTTTTGAAGTTTTATTCTTTATTTATCCCTTCATCCAAAATAAAGAAAGAGTGAAAAAACCGCTTTTCCTAGGTATTTCATGGGTAGCTTTCGTTGTCCTTCTAACCACCATCATCTCTATAGGATTTTTAAACCCAGCTCAATTAGAACGGAGAATTTGGGTCGTATTAACTTTATTTAAAATCCAAACCTCACCTATCGTTGAAAGACTCGATTACGTTGTTGTCGCAGAATGGATGATGATCACGATACCTCGCGCGGTTATTCTAATGTGGTGTATTATCTACATTCTAAAAAGAATATATAACATCCCAAAGAAGATAAGTCTTTATACTACTTTGGGTATTGTTATGGCTCTTATTCCTTTTATCCGCCAATATTATGATATTCAGACAATAATTGAAATCTCCAAGTATTTCGATATGGGAATTGTATATATTTATCCGTTAATTCTTCTACCCATTGTGATTATCAAACAAAAGATCAAAAAAAAGCGAGGAGGAAAACAGCATGCGGAAAGTTAACTTTCTATTACTATTAATTTTGGTTATTCTTCTGCAAGCCTGCTTAGCTCCTACTCAGATAGAGGAAACAGCTATTGTTAATACACGAGGTGTAGATTTAATTGAAGAGAATCAAGAACGAATGCTTGAAACGGTTATCGTTCCTTATATTTTTGATCCAGTAGTACAAGAAACTACGAGTTTACTTACCGGGAGAGGAAAAACCCTAAAAGAAGCCAGAGAAGATGCGGGAAAAGAATCCAGTTATTTGTTGTCGCCTGGTAAAATAACCTTGGAGTTATACGGAAAAGAAGCGGCAGAACAAGGTATCCTGCCATTTGTCAGTGCGCTAGTCCGTGACGCCCGGGTTTCAGAAAAAATGCTGTTAGCTGTAACGAATCAAACAGCAAGAGAAATCATTGAACTGACCTACGAACAAATCACGATCAACAAATCGGAATTCTTTAAAGACTTAATCAACAAGGAAACAAGACAAAATAAGTTACCAATCAGCGAATTAGTTAATGTCGACCGTTATATTGAGGAACCTGGTATTGACCCGCTTCTTCCGATAATCGATGATGTGGAAGGCCGACCGACTCTTGTTGGTGCAGCTGTCTTCCACGATGATCGCTATGTATTAGAAATATCTTTAGAAGATTCATTCTTAGTTAATCAAATGAGAAGAAATGTTAGTAAAACTCTTTTAAATGCGAGTGTTCCATTAGAGAATTATCGAGATCATTTAATAGGAGAGATTCCTGCCGATACAGAAGAATTACAAATTTCTATGCATCTCAGTAAAGGAAATGGAAAACTTAAAATTATTGATCAAGATTCATTAGCCTTTGAGGCAAAAATTAAAATGAGACTTGAGGTGCTGGAAACTTCCATACCATTGGAGATCAACACTAAAAAGATTTCTGATCAGTTAAAGAACGACATAGAATCCTATTACAAGCAAAAATATGAAGAATTGTTAACAAAATTACAGGATGTGAAGTCAGATGCATTTGGTATTGGCAGAAAGTACATCGCTACGAGAAAAGGGAGCAAAACTACCGGGAAAGAGTGGGATGAAAAGTATCGGGATGTTTCAGTGGAGTTCTCTGTTGATGTGGAAATCATTAATACCGGTGCTTTTGGATAGACTCAGAAATTCTTGCACATATAAGACATCGAGCAGCAGAAAACTGATTTTCTGCTGCTCTTTTAATTATCTTTTCATAGCCTGTTCAATAATCTTAACAACCCTGTCTCGACTGGCTTGAGGTTCAAATTGTTTCATTTTATCCCGGATTACAGGTGAACTAGTCATGAGGTGTTGCAATTCCTCGACAAGTTTTTTCTCGGATAGCTCTTCTTCTTCAAGTACACGAGCATAACCTTTTTCTTTAAATGATCTGGCATTTACAATTTGGTCTCCTCTGCTCGCTTCCAAAGATAAAGGAATAAGCAGCATCGGAATCCGTAATGCCAAGAATTCGAATATGGCATTAGAGCCTGCTCTGGAAAGTACATAATCGGTAGCAGCAAAAATATCCTTCAATTCTTCATTAACATATTCAAATTGAATATATCCATGTTGATCAAACTCCCGGTTGACTTTTCCATGTCCACAAATATGGATGATTTCAAATTGCTTCAGTAATTGTGGCAGGCTTCTTCTTACCGTCTCATTTATCTTCTCCGAACCTCCACTTCCACCCATGATGAGTAGAACTGGTTTATCACCTTTCAGCTGAGCAAACGTAAGCCCCTTTTCACGTGATCCTGTGAACAGTTCTTCACGGATTACTGCACCGACATGCTCTCTTTTTTGCTCAGGTAGAAATTCTAAAGTTTCTTCAAAGGTTGCAAGTACCTTCTTGGCGAATGGAATCGATAGTTTATTCGCCAGCCCTGGCGTATAATCCGATTCATGAATAACCGTAGGTACACCACGAAGCTTAGCCGCAATTACAACGGGCACAGAAACAAAACCGCCTTTTGAAAAAATGGCAGCTGGTTTTTTCTTTCCAATAATCCGATAAGCTTGCAATGTCCCTTTTAGTACTTTAAAAGGGTCCTTAAAATTCTCAACAGACATATAACGTCTTAACTTACCTGTAGAAATCGGGTGATATGTCACCCCTTCTAATGGTTCAATCAGGTTACGTTCAATTCCATCATACGAACCGATGTAATCTATTTCCCAGCCGGCATTTTGGTATACCGGAATCAGTGCTAAATTTACAATGACATGACCAGCAGTGCCTCCGCCGGTAAAAAGAATGCGTTTCTTACTATTCATCTAACGTTCTCCCTCTCTATATTGCTAATAACAGAATCTTTCCTATAAGTATAACGTATACATGGTATAATCTAAATTGCTGTTTCAATTATCTAGTGTAATCGAAATATGATTAAAAAGGAAGAATAACATGTATACTACATCGAGTCTTAAATCTAAAATAAAATTATTTATTTATATTCTTATCCCTGTGCTTGTCACACAGGTTTCCATGAATTTAATGAGCTTCTTCGATACGCTTATGAGTGGTCAAGCAGGGGCAGTCGACTTGGCAGGGGTTGCTATTGGATCCAATCTATGGATACCAGTGTTTACCGGGATAAATGGTATTATTCTAGCGATTACTCCAATTATTTCCCACCTTCATGGTGGAAAACAAAATCAACTGATTGCTAACAAAGTTTACCAAGGTATCTATCTTTCCATAGTTCTAGCCATCGCAGTTATTATATTAGGAGCGATATTAATCAATCCGGTACTTGCGTTGATGGATTTGGAGGATAGTGTTAAGCATATTGCGAAATACTATCTTATTACTCTCGCAATAGGGATTATTCCTTTATTTATCTTCAATACACTTCGAAGCTTTATCGATGCTCTTGGACAAACTCGATTATCTATGTTTATTATGCTGATTGCTTTACCTATAAATGTTTTCTTGAATTATATATTTATTTTTGGGAAATTCGGAATTCCTCCATTAGGGGGCATAGGAGCTGGAATTGCAACTGCGTTAACCTATTAGTTGATATGCGGCATTGCTATCATTATATGTGTACGATGGCATGTTTTTCGTCCTTTTGATTTATTTTCAAGCTTCAGTAAACCAAAAATTGATGACTGGTTGGAACAGTTAAAAATCGGTGTTCCAATTGGTTTTGCAATATTTTTCGAAACGAGTATATTTTCTGCAGTGACTTTACTGATGAGCGTATACAGTACATACACTATTGCTGCCCACCAAGCTGCAATGAACTTTGCCACTTTATTATATATGATTCCACTTAGTGTTGGAATCGCACTTACCATTGCAGTTGGTTATGAAGTGGGTGCAAAACGGTTAGATCATGCCAAAACTTATACAAAAATAGGAATTTCTAGTGGGTTATTTGTCGCTTTATTTACCGGTTTCGTACTATTTGTATTTAGAGATCCTGTAGCAGCATTGTATAATTCAACCCCTGAGGTTATTGATTTGACGAGACAATTTATCATATTCGCTGTTTTTTACCAGTTGGCTGATGCTATCGGCGCTCCAATTCAAGGTGCGCTTCGCGGCTACAAAGATGTGAATATTACACTAGTCATTGCGCTTGTATCTTATTGGGTAATTGGACTGCCGACTGGTTGGATCCTAGCAAACTATACGAAACTTGAGCCTTTTGGTTATTGGGTAGGTATTATTGTTGGTCTTAGTTCGGGGGCTATAGCATTATTCATCCGATTAAAAGTCGTTCAAAGAAAAATTGCCAAATCAGAAAAGAGCTCCGCAGCTATTTAGCATAGTTGTGGAGCTCTTTTAACATTATATATTAACCTTCTAATAATAAATCATATGGGTCTTCAAGCATTTGCTTAATACGAACTAAGAATTGTACCGCATCTTTACCATCGACGATTCGGTGGTCATATGATAGTGCCAAGTACATCATAGGTCGAACCTCAATACTATCATCCGGCATGACGACTGCACGTTTGACGATGTTATGCATACCTAAGATCCCTACCTGTGGAGCATTCAAGATAGGAGTCGATAACATCGAACCAAAGATTCCTCCGTTAGTAATCGAGAAAGTTCCGCCTTGCAAGTCTGATAGAGCAAGTTTATTTTCTCTTGCCTTGAGGCCAAGGTTCATAATTTCTTTTTCTACTCCAGCGAAATCTAGGCGATCGGCGTCACGTACAACCGGAACGACAAGTCCCTCCTCTGTCGAAACCGCAATACCAATATCATAGAATTTCTTGATGACTAATTCATTACCTTGAATTTCAGCATTCAGTAGCGGGAATTCTTTCAATGCACCAACGACAGCCTTTGTAAAGAAGGACATGAATCCAAGTTTCACACCATGTTTCTCTTGGAACTTATCCTTGCGTTCTGCACGTAGCTTCATGACAGCAGACATATCAACCTCATTGAAAGTTGTCAACATGGCAGCTTCGTGTTGAACATTTACAAGATTCTTCGCAATCGTTTGACGACGACGTGTCATCTTCACTCGTTCTACTGGTTTTGTAAATTCAGTTGTTTCTTGTTGTTTTGGTGCCTCTTGTTTCGGTTGTTTTGCAGATTCTACAAGTTGAGCGGCAGCTCTTTCTACATCTTCTGGACGTACACGGCCAAGAGGATCAACAGGTGAAACCGTACTTAAATCAATATTGAGTTCACGGGCACGTTTTCTAGCTGCAGGTGATGCAATCACTTCTGACTTCTCAGCAGCTGCTTGCTGTTCCTCTGCTTTAGGTGTTTCACTTTGTGCTGATGGTGTCTCTTCCTTAGCTGGAGCCTCTTCCTTAGCAGGAGCTTCCGCTTTCTTCGGCTCTTCAGCTGGAGCAGACGCTGCCACGGCTTCTCCATTTTCATCCAGTTTTCCAACTACATCACCAACAGTTACATCTTCCCCTTCAGCAACTGCGATTTCTGTAATTACCCCGGAAAACTCCGAATTCACTTCTACGTTTACTTTATCCGTTTCAAGCTCAATCAAAGGGTCCCCTTTTTCAACTTTGTCCCCTTCTTTGACTAACCATTCAGCGATTGTTCCTTCAGTAATAGATTCAGCTAATTCTGGTATTTTGATGTCTTGCACCAGTAACTCCCCCTTAGTTTTTTGTTAATGCCTGATTGATGATACTGCTCTGTGCTGCTTTATGGAAGATTGGAACTCCTCCTGCTGGTGCAGCTCGTCTCGGCCTGCTAATAACACTTAATGTTTGATCATCCTTCTTCAGATCTCTTAAATAATCACTTACAAAATCCCATGGCCCCATATTTTTCGGTTCTTCTTGTACCCAAACAATCTCCTTAACATTCGGCAACTTGTCTAATTCAGCTTTCAGTTCCTTCTCAGGGAACGGATAAAGCTGTTCGACACGCACGATTTGCAGCCAATCGTAATTTTCATCTGACTTGGACATCTCTTCTTCAATATTAACCATTACTTTACCGCTTCCTATCAAGAGGCGTGTAGCTTTCTCCCGGTTCGGCTCGAAGTTTGGTTGCTGTCTGAGCGGCATAAATTTGCCCTCGGAAAATTCTTTGGCTGTTGCACCCATTAACGGATTTCGAATCATACTGCTCTTTGGTGTCATCATCACTAGAGGCCTTGCTTCATCACGTCCTCTTAGCGCAGCCTGTCTCCGTAAAATATGGAAGAGCTGTGCAGATGATGTGACATTGGCAATAATCCAGTTATTTTCTGCTGCACCTTGTAAGAACCTTTCTAATCTGGCATTAGAGTGTTCTGGACCTGCACCTTCATAACCATGCGGTAAAAGAAGAACCATATTGGACTTCTCTCCCCACTTGGCCCGTGCTGATGAGATGAATTGATCAAAAACAACTTGAGCAACGTTGGCAAAATCGCCAAACTGAGCTTCCCAGATTACAAGTGTATTAGGTGATTGAACACTATAACCATATTCAAATCCTAGTACAGCCACTTCAGAAAGCGGGCTGTTCCTCACATCAAATGATGCTTTCGCCTCTGATAATCCATGCATAGGACTGTATTTCTCATTCGTTTCCACATCACGGAGGACGATATGTCGGTGAGCGAAAGTACCACGCTCGGTATCCTGTCCAGTAATTCGAATTGGAATACCATCTCGCAGAATTGAAGCAAATGCCAATGCTTCACCTGCACCCCAATCCACTATATTGCCTTCATCCAGCATTTTAGCCCGACGTCCGAGGATACGCTCTGTTTTCTTAAAAGCATTGAAACCTTCCGGACGGTTCAGAAGCTCTTGATTTAATTTTTTAAGTACATCCAAATCTACTTTTGTTTCGAACTTCTCTAATCCATTCAAGAGATATTTTGGCATTTTCGGCAGTTCTGGTTTGCCGATTTTCTGCTCGTTCATATTGCTGTAAATACCATGCAATTTATTATAGATTTCTTCTTGAAGTTTTTCATAGTCACCAGATTTAATTGTTCCTCTCTCTACAAGACGATCAGCAAATAATTTTGCTACTGGTGGATGATTATCAATTTCCTTGTACAATGTCGGCTGTGTTGTACGTGGTTCATCCATTTCGTTATGTCCATGGCGACGATAACCTACTAAATCAATGAGGAAATCTTTTTTAAACTTCTTACGATATTCCCAAGCAATTTTCACTGCAGAGATACATGAAATCGGATCATCTGCGTTCACGCGGATGATTGGAATTTCAAAGCCCTTCGCCAAATCACTTGCATAACGAGTAGATCGCCCATCTTCCCTATCCGTCGTATACCCTAATAAGTTGTTGGCGATAATATGTATGCTTCCTCCAGTATTATAGCCAGGCAAATTGGATAGGTTAAGTGTCTCTGCAACAACCCCTTCACCGATGAATGCCGCATCACCGTGGATTAATAGAGCGACCGCTTTATTTTCATCACGCTTCGGATAACCTTTTTCTTTCCGTTCATCCTGTGCAGCTCGTGCAAAACCTTCCACCACCGGATTGACAAACTCTAGGTGGGAAGGATTGTGTGCTAAAGTAATTCTTGTCTTCGCTTCTTTATCACTTGGATAAGCTTTTGTTCCCCCATAGTGATATTTAACGTCGTCTGTCCACCCATAGCTGATTGCCTGTGAACCTTCAGATGGCATAAGTTCCTTATCCGAAGTATAGTTAAACTCTGAGAAAATCTTATCATAAGGCTTCCCTAATACATTTGCTAAAACAGCAAGTCTTCCCCGGTGTGCCATACCCATCATGACATTTTTCGTGTTGTCTTGAATCGCATGATTGATGACCTCATCAATCATTGGCACCATCGACTCCAACCCTTCGATGGAGAAGCGCTTTTGCCCAACAAAAGTTCTCGCCAGGAAGCTTTCGAATCCTTCAACATCTACTAATCTCTGCAATAGATTTTTTCTTTCTTCATCTGTCGGCTCTACTCGCGCGTTTCCAGATTCTATAAAATCAATGAACCATTCTCGTTCTTCATGATTATTTACATGTTCATATTCAAATGTCATCGTACCCGTATAGTATTTCTTCAAACGATTAATGACATCCAGACCATTTTCCACATCTGCAGGTGCTTTATCCCATAGCCACTTTGCAGGAATTTCTTTTAAGTCTTCATCCGTTAATCCGTACGTACTCGAATCCAGGTAAGTAGTATTTTCTCCCTTATAACCACCTACTGGATATATGTCCGCTTCGGTGTGTCCGTAACGTCGAATAGCCTCAACATATTTCAAAGCTGAGGTGATTTTTTCCATATTTACATCTGCAAAACCTTGAGATGGCGCTGCTGCAGTATCATTTTCTCTCTCTTCCAGCCAAGCTGGCTCTCCATATGTATCAAAGATTTCTTTTAAGGAAGCTTCTACTGCTTCGCTATTTTCTTTATACAATTCATACTGCTCTTCGATATACCCCCTGTTTGGTCCATAAATCTGACGCCAAAACTGTTGTACAGATTCCCCATTCTGTATCACTTTTGATACCCCCATTGAAGTATTATTGCCGTCTTGTAAACGGTTAAATATTTATTGTAAGGACGGAAGTCGCATCCACATATAAATATACATCAAATTAATGTTTGTTACAATGATTCCATCTCGGAAAAATGGCCGCAAAATTTATGATAACCCTTACATTTATCCAAAATCAATAAAACTTTGTTCAAACCTCTATATTATTTATCCAAATTCGAGATATATAAAACATTTAAAAATACGACAAAAGGCGACATTTTTTGAATGTCTTGGTTTTCGGTTCACAATTCAAGTTGAATTCGTTATAATAAATCCATATAATAAATTTTGTGTTGGTTTTATAGTTGAAGGAGGACTTTTCATGAAGCTAGCTTTAATTCTAGGAGTTTGTGTCACTTTCATCATTTCCATGTTTACATCAGGGTATGAGGCTAAGCCGGGAGTACCAAAGAATAATCAGTAATTTGTAACTGTATATCAGCAATAGTTTACAAAACATAAATAAACCGTCATCTTTTGCAGATGACGGTTTATTTTTTCGATTCCAATTAGACCAGACCACGGAAACCTTGCTGTCTTAACGCTTCATATATGATGATTGCTGCGGTATTGGATAAATTCAGCGAACGGACTTTGTCGTTCATATGAATTCTGAGGCAGTGATCTTCTTTTCCTTCTATTATTTCTTTGGGTATTCCTGAAGATTCTTTACCAAAAACAAAGAAATAATCTTTATCTGACTTACTGAAATCATAGTCGGTATAATGCTTTGTTCCGAAGTTTTCAATATAATAGAACTCCGCTTCTGGGTATGCTTCATATAACTCATCTATGGATTGATGCTCAACGACATCCAAATGTTGCCAATAATCTAGACCAGCGCGGCGTAACATCTTATCTTCAGTTGAAAACCCTAGCGGGTGAATAAGATGGAGTGTCGTATCAGTAGCTAAACAAGTTCTTCCAATATTACCTGTGTTTGCAGGAATTTCTGGTTGATATAGTACTACATGTAAACTCACTTTTTTAATCTCCTTAAATATACAAATTAACTTTAATATTATAGCACGTTATTCACCAATGCGGAAAAATTTATATTGGATGTTAGGTGTCCAAGCAGCGGAATCTTCGTATGTCCAGTAGCGATTTCTGCTATTATTTGTATGTGCATTGACAAGCGGCATCCCATAAAAGTCTTTATTAACAACAATCGTGTTATGGTCCCACCTGCCATCACCTTCAAAATCATAACAAATTACGTCACCTAACATGAGATCTTGAGGATTTTCCAGTTCCCTTCCTCTTAACCCCACTGTCGAACCACTTAAATACCAACGTAGTGAATGGGCGACCGACCAACTGTAACTCCAATTATTGCCTTGGTACCACCAGCCTCGATCCCGCTGTGGAGCCCCACGCATCGGTGCACCGCCAGCATATAAACATTGGGAGATATAATTCGTGCAATCATCATCGAACACCCGAAATGCAGGATTATAACTATTCCACCATCGTTCGGCATAACGGACGGCTTCTCTGCGATCATAAACGAAGTCCTGTCTTCCACTTTCTTCGGCCTCTTTCACTTGAATGGAAGGTGTTTTACGGTTCGGAATTTCCGGTAAAATTTCTTTATAATTAATTATTTCCCCGTTTTTCCTCTCCAACCGATAATGCAAGACTTGCTCTTCTAAATGGTAACGACCTTCTTGTTTAATTAAAAAACGCAGATGAAGTAAATGATCTTCGTTTGTTTTGTCGTCATACCTTATATTTTGGAAAGGTTCTCCCCTGCCTTCCACTTTAACAATACTCCCTTTTTCCCTTTCCCATAATTCCTGCTTCCGCTCCCACCAAATGGGCTGTTCCTTTTCATCTGATAAAAGTTTTGTCCAGTATTCGCTCATCTCCATCATAAAAATCGCCTCCATTAAAGTATATGGAGGCAAGCTTGTATCATTTTCTTTTTTTATGGTTGTAATTCGAATTTCAATCCTTTTTCCATTTCAAAGAGAACATGTTCGTCTTTTTCAAACTTCATGGCATCTCGAATTGCGTCAAAAGCCTCAGACGTACCAATCTTACCTAAAGACCAAGCAGCCGTACCACGAATCATCGGTCGCGGATCTTCTTTCATAACAGTCGTTATTTCTTCTACAGCAGTTTGATCCTTGTAATGAGCAAGCGCAAGCAACGCATTTCGTTGCAATGGCTTCTTACCGCGCCAAGCTCCAGATAAATGACCGAATTTTTCCTTGAATTCCCGATTCGACATCCGGAGCATCGGCTTCAGCTTAGGTTTAGCAATTTCCGGATCTGGTTCAAATTCTGGATGCAAATGGAAGTCCACCCCTTTATTATATGGGCATACTTGCTGACATGTATCACAGCCATAAATCCGATTACCGATTTTCGAACGGAACTCTTCAGGCAGAAAATCTTTTGTTTGCGTCAGAAAAGCGATACAGCGTTGTGCGTTCAGTTGTCCGCCCTGTACAAGCGCTCCTGTAGGACAGGCGTCGAGACATTTACGGCAGTCGCCACAGCTGTCCGTAACTGGATCATCGGGAATGAATGGCAAGTTTGTAATCAATTCCCCAAGATAAACAAAAGAACCAAATTCCTTTGTAATAATCGATGTATTTTTTCCACTGAAACCAATACCGGCTCGTTCAGCAACAGCCCGATCAGATAATTCTCCAGTATCAACCATCACTTTATTCACCGCATCAGGGTATTTTTCTTTTATAAAATTAGAGAGCTTTTCCAATCGGTCACGTAAGACGACATGGTAGTCGATTCCCCATGAAGCTCGGGCAAATATTCCTCGCCTTTCTTCTTTTGTACTGCGGATTTGATTTTTTATTCGTGAAGGGTAGGCGATGGCAATGGAGATGATTGACTGGGCTTCAGGCAATAATCTTGCCGGCTCTGTACGTTCTTCAATGGTGCCTTTTTCAAATCCTGATTGATAATTCAACTCTTGCTGTCGGCGTAATCTTTCCCGCAGTTCACTGAATACATCAGCTGAAGCAAAGCCAATTTTATCTATACCGATTTCTTTACTATAATCGATTATTTCCTGTTTCAACTCATCAATCCTCATCAACGCCCACCTCCTTACTTTTCTATTAATTTAACATTAATGATTAAACAGTTTCAATTCCATTTTATACAAATTGCTGAACAAAATACTACTATCTGAGGTCCACAGTCCAAATACCTCTCGCTTTCCGCGGGCGGCTGATGAGCCGCCCACGGAAAGCGAAGGTGTATCGGGAGCTGCGAGCCTACGGAAGAAAGTATCCCCCAGTCTATCAGCACTCTATTAATAATATTATGAAATATGTGCTGGAATATAAAAAACGCAACGCCTCGTAACCTTCATTTACGAGACACTGC
The DNA here is from genome assembly GCF_042678205.1 of Oceanobacillus luteolus. NCBI lineage: Bacteria > Bacillati > Bacillota > Bacilli > Caryophanales > Bacillaceae > Oceanobacillus > Oceanobacillus luteolus. The sequence goes on along the minus strand of NZ_JBHUDE010000046.1, from coordinate 80,490 downwards.
GTTAAACACATATGTATGGAGCGGGTGAAGGGAATCGAACCCTCATCATCAGCTTGGAAGGCTGAGGTTTTACCACTAAACTACACCCGCAAACAAATTAGTTTATTTAATGACAAAACCAATTATAGCAACTACGTAAAAATAAATCAAGGAAAATTTTAAAATAAATTAATAAATAATGAAAGAGCCCTCTCTAACCCACATATTCCTAAGCTGTTTGTTCCTGAATCATACTCAAATTCATCGACAAATTATTACATCAGTTCACGATAACGATATCTTTTCATAAAATAATTATATGCAAAACATTTAAATTGTGACTATTGTAAAATTTTTTAATCAAAAGATTTACATTCCAAAGTAAAACCGATAGACTAGGATTAAATTTGTAATACAGAAGGGTGAGTTGAGATAATGTCAGTCTTTCCAATTGTCTTTGCGCAAGGATCATTTATGCATAAAGACAAACTAAAGTATCCTTTTGAAGAACGGGGATTGCAATTCGGAGATGGAGTTTATGAAGTAATACGAATTTATCGGGGGAAATATTACTTATTAGAAGAACATATCGATCGTCTGTATCGTTCACTGTCTGAAATCAAAATAAATTTTCCACACGATAGAGATGACTTTATCCATATACTTGAAAGTTTGCTTACGAAAAATGAAATGAAAATGGATGGAAAAGTATACCTCCAAGTAACACGTGGTTCTGCACCAAGGAATCATATATTCCCACAGAATACAGAACCAAATGTATATGCCTACATTGAACCTGCAGCACGGAATATGAAAGAAATGGAAAATGGCGTCTGCGCCATTACACATCCAGATATTCGCTGGAGTTTTTGCCACATCAAAAGTCTGAACCTTCTGCCTAACCTTCTTGCGAAACAAGAAGCTAATGAAAATGGCTGTTATGAAGCAATTTTACACAAAGACGGGACGGTAACAGAATGCAGTTCCGCTAATGTGTATTTTGTGAAGAACGGAAACATCTATACTCATCCGAAAACTAACGGGATCCTTCACGGATGTGTACGCATAGCGGTAGAGCGATTTGCAGAAAATCTTGAAATTCCATTTATTGAAGATGCTTACCATGTTGGTGATATCAAAGATGCCGATGAAGTATTTTTATCGAGCAGTACTTCTGAAATCACTCCAATCGTCAAAGTTGACGATCATCAAATTAATGATGGACTTCCAGGACCGATTACTCGAAAGCTTCAACATGCCTATGCATTGGATGCAGGAATTGAACCCATCATTCCAGAAACCTTAACTGAAGCTTAACTAAAATAATGCGCAGTGTCTGCTAGTTTGATAGACTTGCGCATTTTTCCTAAATAAATATCATTTCGACATTCGAAGGAATCCAGTATGTCACACTTAATAATCGATTAAGGAGGAATAAAGTTGAAAAAATCCAAGCGAGCAATAACTCCAGAAGACCTAACAAAAATTGAAGTATTAAGCGAGCCCCAGTTCACGAAAGACGGTACAAGTTACACCTTTGTCTCTACCAAAATCAATGAAAACAACGAGTATGAAGCAAATATTCACCTCCAGCAATTACATGAAGAAAAATCGACTCCATGGACGTACGGAAAATATAATAATAGCAATCTGTCGTTTTCACCTGATGGAAGACAAGTTGTCTTTCAGTCAAACAGAAGTGGGACGCCACAGCTATGGATCATGCATACCAACGGAGGAGAAGCTAGGCAACTCACCACATTTAAACATGGTGCTTCAAACCCGCATTGGTCTCCAGATGGCAAGTATATTATTTTCACTGCTTCCCTACATGAAGACGATGATGTAGCAAGTCAGAAAGAATTGTCAAAAGAGGAAAAACAACAGCTGACAGAAGCAAAAAGTCAGGAGCCTCTTGTTGTGAGCACCCTGAAATATAAATCAGATGCAGAAGGTTTTCATGATGATAAGAAAACACAACTTGTATCTTACTCCTTAGAAGGCAACACCTTCACCCAATTGACGAAAGGTGACTATCATCATCTTTTTCAGGATATCTCACCAAATGGAAAACAAATTCTTTTCACGGCCAACTTAAGTGATAATGCGGACTATGAACTAACAAATGACTTGTACCTTTTAGACCTCCACTCAAACGAAATAAAGAAATTGAATGAGCGTTCCGGTTACCATCAACGGGCTGTATTTTCACCTAGTGGAGAGAAAATCGCTTGTCTCGGTCATGAATATGATTATGCAGGAGCAACCTTAACAGAACTGTATATTTTTGATTTGCAATCGGGAGAGCGTCTCTGTATCAGTAATGAATGGGATCTTCAACTTGGCGATTACATCATTGGTGATATGCGTTTAGGGGCCTCGGAAAACGGACCTGTTTGGTCAAAAGATGGAGAGAAGATATTCTTTATTGCAACCGATCGTGGATCGACTGGACTCTATCAAGTGGACTTGGAAAGTAATTTGGAAATACTTCATAAAAATGATAGTCATGTATTTGGTTTCAGTTATCACAAAGAAACAGATAAGTTTATTATAGGTATTAGCTCGCCAACCAACCCTGGTGACTTTTACTTGTTCGAACGTGGATCAGAGTTACGGCAATTGACAACTACCAATAAAGAATTCCTACAAGAGGTTTTCATAGCAACACCGGAAGAGTTAGAAGTAACTACAGAGGATGATTGGAAAATTCAAGGATGGCTACTAAAGCCATATGGATTTGAAGAGGGGAAAAAATATCCTTTTGTATTGGAAATTCACGGTGGACCTCATATGAGTTATGGACAATCCTTCTTCCATGAGATGCAATTACTTGCTGCCAAAGGATATGTGGTGCTATACACTAACCCTCGTGGCAGTCATGGATATGGCCAGGAATTCGTCAATGCATGTCGTTCCGATTACGGCGGGAAAGACTATGAAGATTTGATGGCTGCGGTTGATTATGCGTTAGACAATTACAGTTTTATCGATGAAGACCGGCTCGGTGTGACTGGTGGGAGCTATGGTGGTTTTATGACGAACTGGATTGTCGGTCATACAAATCGCTTCAAGGCGGCAGTTACCCAACGTAGTATCTCCAATTGGCTAAGTTTTTACGGTGTCAGTGATATCGGCTACTTCTTTACAAAGTGGGAGCTTGGTCATAACTTGATGGAAGATCCTAAAAAACTATGGGACTTCTCTCCTCTGAAGTATGCAGAGAACATCGAAACACCATTATTGATTCTTCATGGTGAGAAGGATTTCCGTTGTCCCATCGAACAAGGTGAACAACTTTTTATTACATTGAAGCATCTACGTAAAGAAGTGGAGTTCGTTCGCTTCCCTGATGCAAATCATGAATTAAGCAGAAGTGGGAATCCTAAACTTAGGATTGCTAGATTAGAGCATATTTGCCGCTGGTTTGAAAAGTATTTATAATCTCTGTCGCCAGTAACCCTATCGTAAAATAACCAGCTCTATATGTATATTAAAATATCCCCATCTTCTACGATGGGGATAAAAATAACCTACTTTTCATTTAACACTTGTTTGAAAGCATCTATAAATTCATCAATTTCTTCTTCTGTAGTAGTAAGTGGCGGTAATAAGCGTAATACTTTCTCACCGGCTGATAATACCAACACGTTCTCTTCTCTTAAAGCAGTTATATATTCAATTGCCCCCTCTTCCATTTCCAGACCAAGAAGTAAACCTTTTCCCTTTATCTCAATAATTGCAGGATATGATGATTTCAATTCTGTCAATTTTTCTTGAAAATATTGACTGATTTTATTCACATTATCCAATATATCCGCATCAAGGATATATTGCACTGTTGAATACCCTGCTGTCATCGCCAATGGATTACCACCAAATGTACTTCCATGTGTACCTGGTGTAAATGAAGCTGCCACCCCATCCTTAGCGAGCATGGAACCAATTGGAAAACCAGAACCAAGCCCCTTAGCAAGAGTGATCACATCAGGTTCAATTCCAAACTGTTCATAGGCAAATAATGTCCCTGTCCTGCCGATACCAGTTTGTACTTCATCAATCATGAGCAGTATATCTTTTTCCTTGCAAATCTTCTCCAATTCCTTTAACCAAGCTTTATCCGCTATATTGACGCCTCCTTCGCCTTGAACAAGTTCAAGGAGAACAGCTGTAGTCTTTCCATTATCGATTTCCTGTAAAACATCAAAATCATTATAAGGAAGATAGCGAAATCCTGGAGTAATTGGCGTGAATCCTTGGTGAATCTTCTCTTGGGCTGTTGCCGCCAGTGTTGTCCCTGTTCTGCCGTGAAATGATTGTTTAAAGGTGACAATTTCGGTTCTTGCCTCGTTCCCTTGGTCTTTCGCATATTTCTTTGCGATCTTTATCGCAGCTTCATTCGCCTCGGCCCCACTATTGCAGAAAAACGCCGCATCCAGACTACTATTCTCTGTTAATAGTTTTGCCAACTTCTCTTGTATCGGAATATGGTAAAGGTTCGATACATGCCAAAGGGTATCCAATTGCTCCTTTAATGCAGCCTGTACCGGTTCAGGGACATGGCCAAGATTACAAGTCGCTATCCCTGAAGTATAATCCAAGAACCTGTTTCCCTCGTCATTCCATACATAACTTCCTTTTCCTTTTACAATCTCTAAAGGAAAACGTCCATACGTATTCATCACCGCAGATGCTTGCTCTGTCTTTATTGTGTTAGACATAATGCTTCTCTCCCATTACTATCTTCGTTCCTACTTGACCACCCGAAAGGTAAGTCTTTAAATCGCCAGGATTCATTCCGTTTAAAATAACCGCTTCTTCTACACCGCCAGATAAAGCTTTCAAGGCCGAATATACTTTTGGAATCATCCCACCGTAAATGACACCACTTGAAATTTTTTCTTCAATTTCTGCTTTTGTGAGTTTTGGTATGAGGACCTTCTTTCCTTGAATTTCTTCCAACACACCAGGAATATCACTTATCAGTACCAGTTTTGCCCCTAAACTTGCTGCCACTGCAGCTGCAGCCGTGTCACCGTTAATATTATAATGTTGACCTGTTTCATGAATTCCAATTGGTGAAATGATAGGTATTCCGCCATTTTCAGCGATAAGCTGGAGCCAGTTCGTATTTACTTCTTTCACATCACCTACAAACCCCAGCTTTCCAGTCTTATCTTGTGGTGTCACTTTCAACAGATTAGCATCCACTCCACTAAGACCTAGTCCGATTCCGCCACTTTGCGTAAACTTCGTAACAATATGTTTATTGACCTTCCCACTCAAAACTTGCTCGACTACATTCAAGACTTCGCTGGAGGTCACTCTTAGTCCATTTACAAATTCACTTTTAACATTCATTTGATCTAGGGCATGATTAATTTCAGGTCCACCCCCATGAACAATGATTGGATGAATACGCCCCGATTCTTTTAAGCTGACAATTGTGTCATAAAATGCTTTTGGTAGTTTGTTTAGAATACTTCCGCCAACTTTTAAAACGACAAACTTCATTCCAATCACCTCATGTTCTATAGGAAGCGTTGATTTTCACATATTCATAGGTCAAATCGCATCCCCATGCAGTGGCTTCCCCTTCCCCATTATTCAAATCAACATGGATCGTCACTATGTCTTGTTCCAAATATGTTGTACCCGCTTCTTCACTAAAATCAAGAGGCAGACCATTCTGAACCACTTGGATGTCACCAAGGGATACAGAAACTTTATTAACATCCAACGGCTGCTCGCTATAACCCACCGCACAAATAATTCTTCCCCAGTTGGGGTCTGATCCGTAGACTGCAGTCTTTACCAAGTTAGAAGAAATGATCGCTTTAGCGACTTCACCTGCCACTTTATCGGAGGCTGCCCCTTTTACTTTCACTTCAATAAGCTTCGTTGCTCCTTCGCCATCCCGGGCAATTTGTTTGGCCAGTTCCTGACTCACATAACGCAGCCCTTCCACAAATACAGACCACTCTGCATGATTTTCGTTTAATGTATTATTTTCTTGCATTCCATTGGCGAGGACAAGCACCATGTCATTTGTACTGCAATCCCCATCCACAGTGATCATGTTGAATGATTGATCTGTCACACTACGTAACGCTTTCTCAAGACTAGCCTGCTCGACATCAGCGTCTGTAGTAATAAAGGAAAGCATGGTTGCCATATTGGGAGCAATCATACCAGACCCTTTTGCCGCACCCGCAATCGTTATTAACTTTCCGTCAACTTCGAATTGTACGGCAGCATGTTTCGTTACGATGTCCGTCGTTAAAATGGCTGTCTCAAATCGTTCAGCACCTTGATTCACTTCATCATTCATCGCTTCAATGCCTTTATATATCTTTTCCATTGGGAGTTGAACTCCAATTATTCCAGTAGAAGCAACGGCCACATGGTCAACATCCACACCCTTTATCTCAGCAGCCTTCGCTTGGGTGTCTAAAGCATTTTGATATCCCTCGGGCCCTGTAACTGCATTGGCATTCGCCGAATTGACCACGATTGTTTGTATTTTTCCGCTTTTGTCGATACTATCCTTTGTAACTTGAAGAGGAGCAGCTCTAAATGCATTTAATGTATATACTCCAGCTGCTGTTGCAGGTACTTCTGAATGGATCCATCCGAAATCTAATCTGGATTTACGTAGGCCAGTATGCACCCCTCCTGCCTGAAAGCCCTTCGGGGTAGTAACATTGCCATTCTCTATCATCTTTAGTTGTTTTTCTTTCAGTTGTGCCATCTACAACATCCTCCTATGGATACATTGGAATTGCCTGTAATCCCAAATTCTCTTCCCAGCCATTCATGATATTTACATTCTGGATCGCTTGGCCAGATGCTCCCTTTACAAGATTATCAATCGCAGCTGCTATAATTAACTGGTTGCTTCTTTCGTTCACCCATACGCCAATATCACAATAGTTGCTTCCTTGGACTGCCTTCGTCTGTGGAAACTGTCCTTCTGGCAGGATACGTATGAACGGTTTATTTTCATAATAAGATTGGTAACTTTTAATAACTTCTTCTGTCGTTGTTTCTTGATTCAGATCCGCATACATCGTACAAATCAAACCTCGTGTCATCGGAATTAAATGCGTAGTCAATATTGTCGTAACATCCGCATCAACAGCCTTCGATAAGTATTGTTCGATTTCCGGGATATGCTGATGCTTTCCAATTTTATATGGTGATACATTATCATTCGTCTCTGAAAAATGAGTGGCCGCTGTTGGCGTTCTTCCCGCTCCCGATACACCAGTTTTCCCATCAATGACTATCCCTGTTGGCTTGATGTTTCCGAGTTCCAGTGCTGGAATTAACCCTAATAATGAAGCTGTCGGGAAACACCCTGGATTAGAAATGATTGTAGCTGATTGTATTTCTTCTTTATATATTTCAGAAAGTCCATATACAGCCTGATTTAACGTCTCCTGTGGAGCAGCCGACTTTCCGTACCATTCTTCATAATCTTCCCGTGACGATAATCTAAGGTCCCCTGATAAATCAATGATTTGCAGATTTTTATTCTGTAACTCTGGTACGATTTCTTTCGCTACCCCAGCTGGTGTCGCTAAAAAAACGACATCCACTTCAGCTTCTAAACTAGAAATATCTAATTCTTCTAATCTGATTTCAGGTAGGTTTTTTAAATGCGGGTAAATTGACGAAAGGACCTCACCGCTTTGAGAATGGCTGATTACTTTTGCCACTTCTAATTTGGGATGTGTTTGTAACAGCCGAATCAATTCAATTGCTCCGTAGCCCGTTCCACCAATAATTGCCGCTTTTTTCAATTTAAACAACTCTCTTTCTAAGATTAATTATTCATCATTATACATCGAGGTGTATAAATATGCAATAGTATTTATAAAAATTAATTTTTATTATTAACCGTTGAATAAATATGTAAATTCATGTCCATAAAAAAATGACCCAGATCAAGCTTTCTTGTTCTGGGTCAATCATTCTAGTATAAATATTTATCAAAAAATGCGTTCATGTTTTCTAAATAGCCTTCTCGATCAAGGACGATGGATTCACCATGGTTTGCGCCCGGTACGATAAACATATCGGTTCCTGTACTTGTATTCTCATACAGTAGCTTTGTCATTTCGGTTGGTACAAACGTATCCGCTCCTCCATGGATATAGAGTATCGGCACTTCCGCTTTCCGAACTTGATTTAAAGCAGAAGCTTCTTTAAAGGAATATCCTGCTTGGATATCTGTAACCATCCCCGTCGTTGGCAGGATGGGGAAGCTTGGCAAATTGAACATACGGCCAAGTTGATAGTCAAATAGATCATACACACTTGAATACGGGCTATCCGCTACAGCTAGTTTCACATTATCCGGCAAGTCCTCTCCTAAAGTCATGAGAACTGTTGCGGCTCCCATGGAAAGACCATGCAAAATAATTTCTGTATCCTCGCCCAGCTCCTCAATAATCCGATCTATCCATTTCACATAGTCAAGGCGGTCATGCCAGCCAAAGCCATAATAGTCACCTTCACTGCGACCATGTCCACGGCTATCGGCTGTGAACATATTAAATCCAAGCTCTTCATAATAATATTGTCCAAATAAAGCCATATCCCGTGCCCTGCCAAGATAGCCATGGGCAAACACAACCGTCTTATTGGTCGGTTCCTCCGCTTCTAAAAAATACCCTTGAAGCGTCAGACCGTCAAAGCTTTCCATTTGCCAATATTCAAATGGCTGCTGATCCGCCCATGTCCGCCAATCTCCTTGTGTAAAAACTTCCATCGTTTCGGCCGATACTTCTAAATCCGAATTCCCCGAGAGAAAATCTTTCGTCCCTCGCTCAATGGCCAGTTTATAAAAGAAAACACCCGCAATAATGTCTATAATCAATAGGAAAACAACTAATCCCCCTGCAATTTTCAACCAACGCTTTTTCCTTTTCAAACTTTTGCTCCTCTCGCTGTCTATGATTCTATTATATTAAAAAATAAAGGTATTCGCCATAAGTCTTAGGCAAATACCTTTTGTTACCAAGCAGTTTTTGATATTTGGACATATTTTCCTTTAATTATATATGTCTTCGCTCCATTAGATGAATACCGACTCCCATAAATATCACACCCATAAGGATGAGGATACTTATAGGCTTCAATAATTCCTGTATTGGTTGGTTATAGAGGACAAGTCCATTTAAAGCTTCCATTCCATAGGTCAACGGATTTATTTTCGATAGAGTCAGCAGAAATTCTGATTGTACAATTTCGATCGGCCAAAATGCACCACCAATCATCGCCATACTTACAGATAAAATTGGAAGAGCCGCGTTGAATTGCTGTATATTTTTCACCACTGATGTAATAAAAATAGCAAGGGAAACAATCGCAAAACTGTATACAGCCATAATGAGTAATATACCAGGTAACTCTCCATTAAAATCAAAACCGACGAGATAACGGAATACAAAGAAGATGACTAGAATTTGCAAGTAACCTTCAAAAAAACTATAGATTAAGTTTCCAATATACATTTCCGACTTTTTCAATGGGGACAGAATCATCCGATCCCAAACACCATTCCCTTTCTGCGTGAAAATCGGTAATACAGTATAGCAAATGGTATAAATGACAAAGAATAGGGTGAATCCGAAAATTGAATGTAAGCTGCGGTCAAATATAAATGCATCCGAGCTATGAAAGGTTCGATTTGTTATCCCGAACACAGGATTTTCCTTTGCCTCCTGATAAGCCATGAGCAATTCTTCTCTCTCTTCCTCATTCTCTGTTCGTAATAATTCACTGATATTTTCTTCCTGTATTTTGTTAACATATATATCAGCCACAGTTTGTTCAATCATCTGTACATTCGATGAGTCAATGCCGACAATCATTTCGTAGCCATTTTCTTTGAGGATCACCCCTGCTTCAGCATTCCCGCGTCGAATGGTCTCCTTTAAATCTTCAACTTCCTGCCATTTAAAATTGTACACATCGCTTTCTTCTAAAGCCTCACCGATAAATTCTGTTTGTAAACTTTCATCACCAGAGACAGGTACCGTGATTTTGTCATAACCACCTACACCTCCCAGAATTAAGGTGAAAACAATCGACATCCCTGTAAATAGAAGAAACGTGCCTGGGCTGCGGAAAAATGAAGTAAGTCTAGCTAAAAAGATTCCTTTCATGATGAAGCACCTCTCTTCGGAAAGCTTAATACCCCAATGATAATCGCTGTAAGGGCAAAGCACACAATGTATAGGAGATGATCGATATTTTCTGCAATTGTTTCTCCACGCAAGATACTTAAATAAGCTGACATCGTCGCTCCATTTGGTGTAAGATCACCGAGCACTTGCATAAATTTTACGTTATCACCAACCGGAAAAAAGCTTCCACCAACAAAAGCTAAAATCGTTACGACCACACCACTAAAAAGATTGATGATTTGCTCAGAATTGACACGATAGCTAATCGCCGTCAGCAACACGGAAAGCCCACCGACTGCGATTGCAAAGAACAAAGTAATCGTTAGAAATGCCCCTATATCAGGCCAGGTGACATCAAAAACAAAATATGAAAAAGCGAATACGAATAGTGATTGAATGAAAGCAAATAGCATTCCAAGTATTAATGTAGAAATAAAATAGGTCCAACGAGAAAGATCCGCAATAATCATCCGATCAAATATATGGTCTTTCTTTTCTTCAAATGCATAGCCCGCAATGGCTGCACCCATGAACAAAACATTCATTACGACCATACCAATCGTATAATACGTTTTCGAATCAACAGGGTTAAGCTTACTTATCGATGTTACTTCCTGTTCAAAATCCGACGACATCGAGTATAATTGCTCAGGATTTATACCATTTTTTCCAAGAAAGCTTGAAAGTGTATATTCCTCCTGATATGTTTTCAATAACTGTGAAACAATATTTCCTGCAAGTTCTGCACCTTCATTATGGTGAATGATTACCTCTGGTCTTGTGTCTTCTTCTAAAAGCAGTTTGTTTAACATTTGATAGGTGAAGTCTTCAGGAAATTCAATTACAGCTGCATAAGAGTCATCTCCTGTCAGTTCTGACAACCTGTTCGGCTCCAACTCTTCCAAGATAATCATCTCTTGTAATTGTTCACTTTGTAACAGTTCCATCAATGTTTCAACAGGAGTAATTGATTCTGCTGCCAGTCTAATTTCTTGAATGACTTGTTCCGGTAATCCACTTGAATCGAGATCCGTTAAAAATTGTTCAACCTGGGCCCTCTCATCCTCATGCTCAACAATAGCCAAAGGAAATGTAAGGTCAATCTCTCCACCATCCATTAAGTTACCTAAAGCACTCCCAAGTATCGTAATTAAAATGACTGGTAAACCGAATAAAAGTAAAATCTGTACTGGATTACGCAGGAATATGAGGGCTTGTTTTTTTATCATTTGTAAAATCATCGGCTAACTCCCCCTAATCCCTTAAGGCTCTTCCGGTCAAATGAAGAAACACATCTTCCAACGTGACCTTTTTTACGTCTAATGAACGTAATGGAACATTCATTACTTCTGCAAGATGAGCAATCTCCGAAAAGATATTTACATTTTTTGAAACTACCAAAACAATTTCTTTTTCTTCGATATTCATTCGATTGACTTGAGGATGTTCTCTCAGTTTTTCAATAAAGTCTTCATTCCAATAGTCTGCTTTTATTGAAATTGTATTTTCTAGGGATAAAATTTGTTTGATTTCATCTTTTGTTCCCGAAGCAATCAGATTCCCCTTATCCATGATGTAAATCCGGTCACATAAATATTCGACTTCTTCCATGTAATGGCTCGTGTAGAGCACCGTCATTTGTCGTTCTTCATTTAAGCGTTTGACGGTTTGAAGAATATAATTCCGGGATTGGGGTTCAATTCCCACAGTAGGTTCATCCATGACGAGGATTTCAGGATCATGCAACATGGCGACTCCAATATTCAATCTTCTCTTCATACCGCCAGAGAATTTTTTGACAATATCTTTTCGACGTTCTGTCAAACCAATATGTTCAAGAACTTCATTTACTTTCTCTTGTAATTTCTGACCCTTTAATCCGTAAATCCTTCCAAAAAACTTCATGTTTTCTTCTGCTGATAGATCTTCATATAAGGCAATTTCTTGAGGAACTATTCCAATAATCTTCCGCAAGCTTTGGGGGTTTTTAATGATGCTTTTATTTTGGAATTTCACGTCTCCGCTTGTTGGTTCAACAAGGGAGGACAACATGGAGATTGCCGTTGATTTACCAGCACCATTCGGACCAAGAAGCCCGACAATTTCTCCTCTTCCAATATACATGTTCATATTTTTAACAGCTTCCGTCTGTTTGAATTTTTTTGTGATATCAATCAGTTCAAGCATATGACCACCTCCGTATCTTTAGTTTAATCGGATTCCTTAAGAATAGAAACTATCGGCAGTCACTTTATGAACATGACCTGAGTCACTTTTTATCAAGCTAGTAAAGGAATTCAATCATTTTAGAAGATACTTAAAAGATTTTTGCTCGCATACAATGAAACTTAATATGAACTTCAATTCAATTTCTCCCGGCGGACCGCAGCCCCCGATACACCTTCGCTTTCCGTGGGCGGCTGGTGAGCCTCCTCGGGCTGGCGCCTTGTGGGGTCTCACCGATGCCTCTGCTCCCACAGGAGTCTTCGGTGTATCGGGGGCTTCTCCGAGCAAAAATGTTATTTTGCACATTGATTAAATGATTAAATTGTTTTCTTAATGCCAGCTTTAAGATTAATGTTCGCAGAATTCTTTTAGCAAGTTTAAATAGAATAATCTGAGTATAACTCGGAGCAGTCCAAATACCTCCCTCGAGACTCCAGCGGGAGTAGAGGCCAGGATAAGACCCCGCAGCTTAGCGAGGAGGCTCATCGGCGCCCGCAGAAAGCGAGCGGTATTTGGACTGCGGACATGAGGTAGGAGGTTTTTTTATCGCTCAAATTAAAGTTCAAGACAAAAAATTTGAGAGCCTAATAAAAAACACCACTTCATAATAAAAGTGGTGTTAACGTTAAGACTGCTTACTATATTTCGGTCCTACGATAAATGCAATTCCAAAGATAACAAGTTGACTAAGGACGAGCATCATGCCGCCTTGGAATTGTTCTTCGACCGGATTGTAAGGCAGTAAAGCAGCTGCAAATTCCGGCGGTATTTCTTTAATACTCGGCATGCATACAGCCAAGGACTGCATAAACATCTCTACATCGGTATAGACCAAATACAGGCTTTGATCCTGGAATAATAGAATTAATCCATATGGTATTAAGAATATGATGCTTAGTAAAATATAGACACGTTTTCTATTTTTATTCAGCTTCGATGGTGAAATAATTGGCAGCCATAATAGAATTCCTACAAAAAGCAGAGCAAGCATAAATAGATAATTGATAAATAAATCCAGTCTGGCATGATTAAATACGCTAGCGACATGATACCAATAAAATAGGACAAAAAAGGCAAGGAAACCTACAATTGGTTTTGATAGGAATTTTAATATACTCCCAAGGATTTTCACCTTTCTTGCACGTTCGAAAATTTCATTTTTGAACCCAATGATTAGTAAAGGTGGTGCAATCAGAAGCAATAAGATCAACTGCAAAATATGGATACTGAATTTAATTCTCGCGATGACATTTATTGGACTTCCTAATGCCGCAAAAACGGCAACCATCCCAAGTACGAAGGCAACCTGCTTCCAAAGTGGGTACTTGAAATCTTGAGGAAGCAATAAAAAATAAATGATAAAAATAAATCCCATATAAATGAGAATTCCACCATTCCATAACGTCGAAAAATGAAATTCATCCAGAATGATTTCCAGCATCTCCAATCACCTTCCTACACAAATTACTGCCTTAAGTATAGCCTTAATTTATTTCAGGTGAATGGATAACTTCCGACAAACTAACGACAACTTTTAGGAAATGTCATGTTTTACTGCATAAATTGCCAGCTGTGTACGGTCCCTCAACTCCATTTTTTGGAGGATGTTTGTAATGTGGTTTTTTACTGTCCCCACTGATAAATAAAGCTCATCGGCAATTTCTTTATTTGTTTTGCCTTCTCCAACCAGCTTTGTAACGAGTAGTTCACGTTCTGTCAGTTCCACTTGCATTACGGGTTTTTCTGATCTTTCGAGTAGGCGTGGCATTACTTTTGCCGCAACTTCATCATGCAGGGTCAATCCTCCCTTGGCAGCACTATACACTGCTTCAATTAATTTTTCAGGAGCAGCCGTCTTTAACAGAAAGGCGCTTGCTCCCTCTTTCAACGCCTCATATGCATATTCTTCATCATTGAACGTCGTCAACATGAGAATCTTTACATCCGGGAAATCTTTACGTATGATTCGCGTTGCTTCAATTCCGTTCATCTTCGGCATCCGGATATCCATCATGATCATATCAACGGGAGAGCTCCTTACAATATCAATTGCCTCTTCCCCATTCGTTGCTTCATAAGCGACTTTGATGTTTTCATCCTGTTCCAGTATCATTTTTAACCCTTGCCGGACAATCGCTTGATCTTCCACTAATAACAAACGCCACATGTCAATTCCCCCCTTTACTTAAAGTACCAGTGACGATAAACTGATTTTCAGTTTGATAGATATGTATATTTCCGTTCAGTTCCTCTACTCGTTCTTTCATATTCTTTAGACCAAAGCCCATTGTAAATGGCTTTGGACGTCGGATATTATTACTGATTTCAAATTGGATATCATCCGTGGCCGATTTACTTAAGATAACCTGAGCATCCCTCGTATCACCATGACGCATAATATTAGTGAGGGCCTCTTGAATCACCCGGTAAAGTACCACACTCATTTCATTTGTTATCGGTACAGATAATACACCCTGTTTCAAAGTAAATTGAACAAGTAAATGGCTTTCCGCTTCGAGCTTTCGAATTAAATGTACAACTGCAGCTATCCCTTCACTTTCTTCGGTTTGCAGTGCTTTTACTGCGGTCCGGGTATCCTCCAGACTTTCTTTAGCCATTTCCTTTAACTCTTCATAAGCTGGATGTTTCTCTTGAATATGAAGCATCTCCAACTTCATAATCAATGCAGTCAACCGATGACCTACAGAATCATGAATGTCTCGTGCTATCCTGGTTCTTTCTTCAAGTCTGGCGTTACGCTCAGCACTAGTGTGGAGACGTTTCAAAATGCGATATTCACTAAGCAGCTCTTCGTAGATTTCCTGTTGCTCTCTTCTATCCGTATACATTTGGTTGATCATCACACTTAAGAAACTAACAAAACCAGTTAGTAATACTAGCTCAAACATCATATTATCTATAAAACTTAGTACAAACAGAATGACACTCAATTCAATAATAATGCTGATATGTCCCTTCCTGTTCATGCGGAAAGATGCATCGATAACAAGGAACGATAATAAGACTGCAACAGAAGTTACATCTTCTATTAAGTAGTATCCATGTATCGCTGATAACAGTAGTAATACACTATATTTCCAAACAAGGAATTTCGGAATCGTCAATAAAAAATAAATTCCCAGGGACAATGCGAAGAATATATTACTTAATGAAGGAAAGTTGCTATATACGATTAACATATACACCCATAAAAAACTGAATACGATTGTCCGTAACCAAAAAATCCCCATTTTTACCATCCTTTATTACTATTATAGCTGACGTTTCCTTTTTTCTTGCATTATGGATAATAAAATTTGAAATCCATATTGATGTCATCTCCCACTTCATGTAAGTCATCAGTATGAAAGAAAATTATAACAATTGCTGATATACTAAAGACAAATACAGCTGATAGGGGGAATACAATGGAAGATTCTATCTTCATCACAGGATATCCAGGATTTCTTGCACAAAATTTAGTAGAACAAATCATAAAAGATCATGGTCAAACTATCCAAAATATCTACCTTCTCGTTCTACCGAAAGAAATGGAAAAAGCTCAAATTGAATTAAATCATTTCACATCAAGAACAGCAACAGACAGGAACATATTCACCATTGTCCCAGGAGATATTACAAAGACAGGTCTCGGTATGATAGAGGAAACTGCTAAAGAAATCGAGAACTCGGTCACACATCTGTTTCATTTAGCAGCGATATATGACTTAGCTGTTCCTGAATCCCTTGCATATGAAGTGAATGTCCACGGTACAAAGCTAGTGACGGAGTGGGCTCGTAAAATTACACAATTGAAACGTTATGTATATTTTAGCACAGCATATGTTTCAGGAACGAGAGAAGGAAGAATTTACGAAACCGAGCTACAGATGGGACAATCATTTAAAAATCATTATGAAAGAACGAAGTACGAAGCAGAAATCATTGTAGAAAAGGCGAAGGTTGACCTTCCTACGACCATCATCCGTCCCGGAATAGTAAGAGGTCATTCGCAAACGGGAGAAACAACCAAGTTTGACGGTATCTATTTTATGCTGAATTTATTCGATCGACTTGCCCTTTCACCAGTACTCCCATATCTTGGAGATGGTCATGTGGAAGGTAATTTTGTACCTGTTGATTATGTATTGAAAGCAAGTAGTTACCTTGCCTTTCAAAAAGTGGGCATCGGTAAAACATATCATCTCACCGATCCTGAACCCTACTCCATGAGACAGCTGTATCAAATGCTTGCTGAAAGCTATCTTGGAAGAGAGCCAAAAGGACAGATTTCCCTTGAGTTGGCAAGTCTTCCGCTGAACTTTTCCAACATAAAAAAATGGTTGAAAGTAGAAAAAGAAGCATTAGCATATTTTAAAATAGATTCATCCTATGATTGCACACAAGCAGTTACGGACCTAAAAGATGCTGACATCGTTTGTCCAGATTTTAAAGTATCGATTTATTCGATGATAGATTTTTATCGGAAATACAAACATGATTATAATAAACATATTTTATAAGTGCTCAACCGCTTTTACTATCTTGATTTGATCCTTCTGATGGAGAGGTTTTTATCTTTACCAATATATTTTTTACGGTATCTTTAACTTTTGGTGATTGGTAAAGGTAGATGCCTCCCTTTATCATTAAAAATAAAAGCCACCCAACCAAAAAAACATGTATAATAACGACAATACGTGCCCAAGTATTTCCTGCACTCATCTCCTCGGTAATATACCCAAAAGCTTCTTTGGTTGCGTTACCTTGAACTACAAAAAGAAATGTGAGCAGCGGGGCAAGTAATGAAAAAATGAGGGAAATGACCGCTGGTATACGATATTTATTCATCACCCAAAAAATCGCGCCGGTCAACAGCCCTATAAAGATGAAAATGATATAAAAAATGATTTCAATGGATAAACTGCCCATTATATCCACTCCTAACTACTAAAAATTACTTCCTTTCTATAAATTATAGGTGTATTAACTATTTATGTCTACGTATAAAATAATTATTTTTAAGAAAATTTCTAAACATTCCCACAAGAGCGAGGAATGTTATTAATCAAACAAAAAAGACTAGCCTCAAATGGAGACTAGCCTTTCAATTATTATGTAGGTACAGGCCACAATTGCCGTATTTCTGAAATAAAAAGTTTTAAACCACCACTTCTCACAAGTGGGTGTTTGCAGAAACCTTCCTGTCTTCCGTTCAGCGACGGCCCGACATTCGAGCTCCAATATAAAACTCCCTATTCATCATTTAGAGGTTAAAACTTAATTCCATACGAACATTGTAGCTTGTATCCTTATATTACACCTTCTCATTTATAAATGCAATAGTAAATTTCTTACATTTCTACACATGTTGGACACCGATAATATCTAGATTCGTTATAATACCTATGAGTTTTTCCGTCTCGATCCCATTATTTGTAATGAGTAAAGCTTCCAATCGATTGCCTCTGCCAAATTGCTTTTTAAAAATATCAACTGCCTCTAGTACGGAAGTATTTGCGGGGATAAATCGATAGTTGTCATTCGTTTCATAGTCCAACACTTCTTTCACAGTTGCATCTTCTGGAAGTTTATTTCCTCTATACATATTCCCAGCGAGCCAAAATGCTATTGCGCGCTGACTAATTAAACCCTTGAATTTTTGCTCATGATAAACCGGAAACTTAGTCACTTTCTTTTCATGTATCAATGCTAAAAGTTTCGTTAGTCGTTCAGTCTCCTGAAGGTAAATAACTTCCTTAATAAATTGCGGTGATACCAGCCTTGGTTGGAGGAGTTCTTTTTCAATACATTCAATTCGACTTACTGTAGAACCATGCGGTTCTGCGATGGCATACGTCATATCAACTTTATTATGTACAATTGCATTTCTGAGTTCTGCAAATTCCAAAAGATCATCACTATACCTGCCGATTATCGCATTTCGATGCTTCAGCATATGTACCATTTTTGAAAAACCTAAATTACGGCCATTATTTATAATTTCCTTCATCTTTTTTTCAATCCGGTTGAATGCAGTCAAAAAACGTTCCGAATTCCGATACATTTCGATTCTCCTATATAATAGATATCATTAAATCCAAGTATAAATTAGTTGAGTTTCTTAGACTAGTATAATGGAAGCCCACGATAGAAATAAAAAATGGGACTGGAGGTTCTGAGACCTCCATATCCCACTATACCATGTAAATAACTAGTGCAATAAGTGATGCTAGAGTTGCAATAATATAAATCCAAGTAAGTAATGGTATGTTTGTTTTCCATGATGTTCTCTCATACTCCAATGAGCGGTTAAATTCATCTTGGAAAGTTTCACTGCTTTCTTCATAAGCCTTTTGTTTTTGTTCTTCTTCCTTTAGAACCCGGTAGGTGATTACAGTTGCCACTAAACATACGACAATAATTAATCCAACTGTAAATGCGTTCAAGATTTCTTCCCCCTTAATCAAGCTCCACTATTTTCTTTGCTCCTCCATTCAACGAATAACTCGCCTTCAGGGTAGCATTTAAAGAGTAAGCAACGGAGCAATATTTATTTAATGATAACTCAATCGCTCGATACAATTTCTCCTCAGCGATATCCCCTGAAATCGTATAATGTAAATTTATCGTTGTAAAGCGTCTTGGATGGCTTTGCGCCTTATCTCCTGTTGCCTGGACAGTAAAATTTTCAGGCGTAAGCTTCATTTTCTCTAATATAGAAATAATGTCCATCCCGGTACAACCAATCACTGCGCCTAGCAGCATTTCAGTTGGACTTGCACCTTGATTTCCCCCACCAAACTCAGGAACAGCGTCTGTAATTAATTGATGCCCAGAGGCTGTCATTCCAGTAAATAACCGTTTACCTCGCCAATCCATTTTTAATTCCAAGAAAATCACCTCTTCATCTGTACACTGCATCTTTATATTACACGATAATTGGATAATTAATTCTTACCTCCATTACACCACAACTAACCTTAAAATGCTATTTACTTTTTAATTATTCGTTTAAATCTTTTTATTGGAGCAGTAAAAAGCCAAAGCGTATAATAGTAATGAGAGGTGATTTCGATGTGTTTAATCCATTTTAATATACAAGGACATCCAAACTATAACTTGATTGTCGCTGCAAATCGTGATGAATTCTACAAGAGACCAACAGAAAAAGCTCATTTCTGGCCAGATGCACCACATTTATTGGCTGGACGTGATCTGGTGCAGAAAGGAACTTGGCTCGGCATTACAAAAGAAGGACGTTTTGCAGCCTTGACGAACATTCGGGATTTATCCTTGGAGGGAAAAGATAAGAAATCACGTGGTGCAATCGTCCGTGGCTTTTTAACTTCTACCGATTCCCCTGTCGACTACCTAACTAAAATCAGTCAAGAAAAAGACACATATGCTGGATTTAATATACTTGTCGGTAATTCCCAGGAACTTTTCCATTACAATAATATTGAAGATAAGATTGTACAAGTAACACCAGGCACCCATAGCTTAAGTAACGCATCTTTAAATACCCCTTGGCCAAAAGTTATAAAAGGAAAAAAGATGCTTGGAGATTATTTTCGACAATCTGACAAAATAAAGACCGAACACCTCTTCCAAATACTAGAAAATAATGAACAAGCACAGGATTCACATCTGCCAAATACGGGTATTGGGTTAGAGATGGAACGTCAACTATCTGCTTCATTTATTAAAACACCGGAGTATGGCACACGATCTGCAACGGTCTTACTTATTGACCGAAACAACCAGGTCATCTTTAAAGAGCGGACATACAAAAAAGGCATTCTAGTTGGAGAAGAAGAATTCTCATTTTCAATTCCAACTTCTACAGCTTAATTGCAATGTATTTCACAATCTTTTGCGTTCTGTACCATGGCAATAACCCACTTTTATTACAAGTGATAATTCATGAAAAATGGTGCATAATAAAACAACAGGGTTTGAAAAATTGTCATAAGTACATAGGATTATCCTGTTAGAAATACGTTACAATAGAGAAACAAAATAGTTTTTACTATGTACGCAGTAAAAACTGTTTTTCCTTATGTTCAATACTACACGAACTTAACGCGCAAATGAAAAGGAGGAAAAACAAGTGATATTTGATGATCCCGTATTCGCAAGCAGGATGTTGACCTTATTGACCTTATCCGTGCACATACTCTATGCCACAGTTGGGGTCGGGATTCCACTGATGATTATGATTGCCCAGTGGATAGGAATTAAAAAGAATGATAACCACT
Source organism: Oceanobacillus luteolus (assembly GCF_042678205.1). NCBI lineage: Bacteria > Bacillati > Bacillota > Bacilli > Caryophanales > Bacillaceae > Oceanobacillus > Oceanobacillus luteolus. The sequence continues at coordinate 59,828 of NZ_JBHUDE010000046.1, read as the reverse complement.
ATATCTTAATGGCACGACGCTGGGCACGTGGGTTTGTCATTACAGTTGCTGTAGGGGTCGTAACCGGTACAATTATTGGTCTGCAGCTCTCACTTCTGTGGCCAAACTTTATGGAACTTGCTGGTAATATCATTGCACTTCCGCTATTCATGGAAGTCTTTGCCTTTTTCTTCGAAGCAATATTCTTAGGGATTTACCTTTATACTTGGGATCGCTTCGAAAATCAAAAGAAACATTTTCTTTTACTGATTCCAGTCGCTCTCGGTGCTGGTATGTCAGCTTATTTCATAACGGTGGTAAACGGCTTTATGAACGCCCCTCAAGGATTTGATATCGTTGATGGCACACTCGTAAACGCGAACCCCGTACTAGCTATGTTCAACCTGGCAGCACCTACAAAAGTTGCTCACGTACTTGCAACAGCCTATATGACATCAGCCTTTATTCTTGCTACCATTGCAGCCTTTTGTTTAATTAGAGGCTCTAAGCAGGCTTATCATAAAAAAGCACTTCATATGACAATGAAAATCGGGCTTATATTCTCTATTGCAGCAGCATTGATTGGTGATTTCTCTGGTAAATATTTGGCAGAGTATCAGCCGGAAAAACTCGCAGCTGCAGAATGGCATTTTGAAACAGAACGTGGTGCACCACTTGTGATGTACGGTGTACTTGATGAAGAAACTCAAGAAGTGAAATATGGCATTAAGATTCCTTATGCATTAAGTATTTTAGCATTTGGCTCGCCTAATGCTGAGGTAATTGGTCTTAATGAATTTCCGGTTGAAGAACAACCACCGCTTGAAGTCCATTACTACTTCGACATTATGGTTACGATTGGATCGTTTATGATTGTGGTGGCACTTCTTTACTGGTTTGGAATGCGACAAGGCTATAGTTTCGTTACTAGTAAATGGTTCCGTTGGATCATCGTCCTTGGCGGACCACTATCCATGCTAGCGATCGAGGCGGGTTGGTGGCTTGCTGAATTTGGACGTCAGCCTTGGATTCTTCGAGGAATAATGACAGTTGACCAAGCTGCAACTTCAAGTGATTATGTTGGTCACATGTTTGTTCTATTCGCCATACTTTATGCGATATTAATGATAGGTACGCTAGTCATTTTACGTAAGATATTTGCTAACAATCCTGTTGAAAAAGAACTAGCTAAACTGGATGCTGAAAAAGGTGGTGGACAGACATGGAAATCCTAGGTATTTCTGTACTTTGGACGTTTCTTTTTGGTTATGTAATTCTCGGTTCCATAGACTTTGGCGCTGGATTCTTCAACGCATACAGTATCTTTACTGGAAAAGAGCGGGTCCTGTCGAAAATAATTCAACGTTACCTTTCTCCAGTTTGGGAAGTAACGAATGTATTCTTTGTATTCTTTTTTGTAGGGATTGTAGGATTCTTCCCGCAATCAGCCTTCTACTTTGGAACGATTCTCCTTGTACCAGGAAGCATCGCTTTAATTCTGATGGCTATCCGCGGATCGTATTATGCTTTTGAATCCTACGGTACAAAAGGACATAAAGGTTATGCCTTCATGTACGGTTTGGCTGGCTTATTAATCCCAGCTTCTCTATCCGTTGTTCTTGCAATTGCTCAAGGTGGCTTTGTCGAAATCGTCGAAGGTTCCCCTGTTCTTGATTATTTCGCATTGTTTACAAGTCCACTATCATGGTCAATTGTTGTACTCGCACTTGTAGCGGTACTCTATATTTCTGCAGTATTCCTTACTTGGTATGCAGACAAAGCAAAAGATGCGGATGCAAGGGATTTAATGCGAAAATATGCGCTCTTCTGGGCTGTTCCATTGATTGTAGCAGCTTCAGGGATTATCATTGAGCTCTACTCGCATAATCGTGCACTGTTCGATGGGATTATGAATTTATGGTATATGTTTGCAATTTCCTTTGTACTCTGGGCATTGACTGTATGGTTCATTTGGAAAAGAAGGAACTATACGACAGCTGTGTGGTTACTCATTGGCCAGTTTGCTTTTGCGTTCTATGGGTATGGAATAGCGCATTATCCATACTTGCTCTATCCACACTTATCTATTTATGAGGGGTTCACCAACCAAGCAATGGCCATCTCACTAGTAGTGGTGTTTGTACTTGGCCTTGCGCTCTTGATTCCATCACTCTACCTGTTGGTTCGATTATTCCTTTTCGATAAGGATTACATCCAAGGAAATAAGGAGTGAACGAGAATGTTTAATGATTTTCTTATGTTTGTGGCCCCAGGCCTTACGATCGTCGCAGCCATTGCACTTGCTTTTGTATTTGCAAAATATGATGATGTTGTACGTGAGGATGAGGAATAATAATTAAAAAAGTGATTGCCGGAAAAGGGCAATCACTTTTTATTTTGTCATTAAATGCAATTCATAAAATAAATGGGATAAATAGGGCTCTATTGACATGAACCAGATGATTTTACTTAGCCATACGACATGAAAGGCTTCCTCTGGTCATGAACGTGATGATTCGCATTGGATTCGTGACATGAGATGGCTCCTCTAGTCATAAATGGGAAAATTCGCATTGAATACGTGACATGAGATGGCTCCTCTAGTCAAGAACGAGAAGATTCATATGAGATTCGTGACATGAGAAGGCCTCTCTGGTCATGAATGAGAAGATTCATATGAGATTCGTGACATGAAAAGGCTCCTCTGGTCATGGACGGGAAGATTCGCATTGGATTCGTGACATGACCAAGACTCTCTTGTTATAAAAAAAGATTTCCTAGGTTTCTTCACGACTTGATGTCCTATCCCTGAAATACACTTTGTTCAATTTGTTTCAGTTCATAAAAATAGCCCTGTTTTTGCATTAAATCTTCATAATTTCCTACCTCGACGACTTTACCATCTTCCATCACGATGATCTGATCCATTTTTTCCAGACCATTTAATCGGTGGCTAATGAGAACAAGTGTATCATTCGCTGCCAATTGAAACAGCTCTTCATAAATCTTCGCTTCGGTTAAGGAATCCATGGATGATGTCGGCTCATCCAACATCCAGATAAATGAGTTTTTCAACATAGCCCTCGCTATTGCAAGCCTCTGCTTTTCACCACCGGAGAGGTTTGCACCTTTTTCCAAAACTTGACTATTCAATTGAAGATGCTCAAGTTCTACTTTTTTAAGAACATCTTGCAATTCTTCATTTGTAGCATTTTCGGAAGCAATCGCTAAATTATCTTTGACTGTGCCGAAGAAAAAGTGATTCTCCTGTAAAACAACATTCGAATGCTTCCAGATGCTTTCTTTGTCGATATCATTAATATCTTGGTGATTTAAGAGAATTTCTCCAGCATCCACTTTATTAAAGTTTAGTAATAGGCTGAGTATCGTTGATTTACCCGAACCGCTCGGCCCAACGATGGCTGATTTAGTCCCAACTGGAAAACTTAGATTAATGCCATTTAACGTTTCCCGCTCCTCATCAGGATATGAAAAAGAGACATTTTTCATTTCTATGGTTGGCGACGAGTTTATGTCCAGCACTTCTGTTTCCTTTTCTACAGAAACTTGCGTTCCTACAACAGATTCCAGCCTTTTAGCCGCTCGCCTGTTATCTTCTAAATGGCTCGGAAAAATGGCCATTGATGTTGTATTCTCAAAAACAGTCAGAGAAATCATCAGTAGCATAGCAAGAAAGATGCCATCCAAACTACCTTGTGCAATTAAATAGGCCCCAACTGCCAACACTACAACCGATATAACAAGTGAAATAAATGTATTCACAGATTCATTATACAGATGATGTATTCCGGCTTTTTCTTGTTCCTTCACATAATCCTCCGCTATTGCTTCCAACGATTCTTCTTTTTCATCCAACTGCTGGTATATTTTCAAATCACGGAACCCGTAAAACAGCTCGGTAACTTCTGTGGATAATCTGCCTCTTTCTTCACGCAGCCCTTGATCGACTTTTCGTTGTCTCCAAGCGAAGAATGCAGGAATGAGCACAGTCGTCAAGATAAATCCAGTGAAAATAATAAGCGCGTGTACCCATGAGAAAAAAGCGGTAAAGAAAATGGTGCATAAAAATACGAGCAAGAGAACGATTGGCGGATAGAAGACCCTTAAGAAGAAGTTCTGCAAAGTTTCTACATCTCCGACAATCCGTGCTAAAAGATCTCCGCTCCGGAATTTCTGGAATATCCGTGGAGCAAGTGGTTCCAACCTTTCATAGAAAGATACACGAATATTACTGAGCATTGTAAATGTCCCACGATGGGAATAGTATCTTTCTCCGTAACGACTGACTGCGGAAATGATTCCTAATAATTTCACAGTCGCCACAAGAATCATCAACGTATAAATCGGTGGAGCGAATGCAGCTTGAGAAATCAGGTACCCACTAGCTGAAAACAATCCAACTGCTGTAATTCCACCAATAAAACCACAAATGACGGATAGTAAGATATCTTTTTTCTCTTTAAACAGTAAACGGATGATGACGGATAGATCCTTCATTCCCGCTCACCTCCTTGCTGCAGAGTTACCATGGAGCGGTATTGGGAATTGGATTCTAACAACTCTTCATGACTTCCAATTGCGGCTATTTCTCCTTCTTCCATTAATAGAATTTGATCTGCATGTTTAATGGTGTGTAAACGATGAGCTACTGTAATAATGATAGCTTCCTTTCCAAGTTCTTGAATCGATGTTTGGAGGACTTTCTCCGTACGTAAATCCAGGCCGGTTGTCGGCTCATCAAAAAGAACAATGGAAGGTTTTTTTAAGAAGGCACGCGCTAAAGCAATCCGTTGCTTCTCTCCTCCTGAGAGTCCGCGACCAGCTTCTCCGACTTGTGTGTCATACCCTTTTTCAAGGGTTGCCACTAGTTCGGATATTCCAGCCTTTTCTCCTGCAGCTTCTATCTCTGCGCGTGTAGCATTTTTCCTTCCACCAATCGCAATATTTTCAGCAATGGTACCCGAAAATAGGTATGGATGTTGCGAGATATAGCTGAGCTCATTGAACCAGTCCGCTTCAAGATAATGTGACCTGGATTTTCCATTGATATATATTTCCCCATCTGCATATGGAACAAGTCCAGCAATCACATGAAGCAATGTCGATTTTCCCGCACCTGTTTTCCCGATGATCGCTATCTTTTGATAAGGTTCAATTATAAGAGAGATATCATTTAATGAAAAATTGCCTTCATCATATTTAAAGTTAATATGCTCCAATTCAATCATAGGAGGTTCTGTCAACTGAATAGCAGCCTTCCCCCATTCTACCGGTGAATCAGGAGCTTCCAATTCACCTTGTAACTTATTGAATGCTCCCATGCTTCCTCTCCCTGTATGAAAAGCACTACCAAGATCTTTCAATTTATTATAAAATTCTGGAGCGAGTACGAGCATGAGAAAACCAGTGAAAAAGCTGATATCCTGGAAAATAATCAATCGGATTGCCACTTCGAGTGCTATCAACCCCATACTAAGCATGGAAATGAATTCGAGTGCGAGTGAGTTGGCAAAAGCAGTTTTGAGGACTACCATAGTCGCATCCCGAAATTGAAGACTGCTTTCTTTTATTTCCTCTCTTTGTTCTTTAGAACGGCCATATAATTTCAGTGTTGTTAATCCTTGAAGAGTATCAAGGAATTTACCAGAAAAAGCAGCCATCTTATCTAGTTGCTCCTCCGATTTATCTTTCGTATTAAAACCAATGATAATCATAAATATTGGAATAAACGGAGCAGTAATTAGAATGATGACACCAGTCATCCAATGTTCCGCGAATATCATTGCAAGTAATAAAATTGGAATGATCAATGATTGAATCACTTGTGGGATGTAGCTGCTATAATAATCATCCACCTCATCAACCGTATCCATCATGACGCTAACCTTTTCCCCAGATTTCCCATACATCGCAGCTTGCATATTCGTCCGAGCATATTTATTCAATAATTTTTTTCGTAAATCTTGCTTCACCGTTGCAGCAAGTTGCACCCCAATTTTGCCATTCAAGTAGTTGAAGACGGTACGTCCTAATAATGCAACTAGTAAAAATAATATATACGAAACAAGTTCAGCGAATGCTGTACCTTGCAAGAATGCTTTATCAACAATCAGCACAAGAAGATAAGCTTGTGCGATAATACTGATTCCACTCAGAACGGAAAAAATAGTCATGCCTATCAATTTTCCCCGGTGTTCTTTTGCGATCTCTCTCATTCCGTTCATCCTTAACCTCCTCTCAAGAAGTGAACTCTTTCACATAAGTATACCCGAAATGCACCGGTTCAGTACAAGAGAAGGTCCTAAGTTAACAAAGCTGTCGAATTTAAGAAACAAAACTTTCATTTGCATTTACTAACCATTGGTTATAAAATAAACATAACCAATGGTTAGTGAATGAGAGGAAGTGAGATCATCTATGTCAGTAAACGAACGGAAATCTGATAAAACAAAAAAACAAATCATAGAGGCAGCTGGAGAACTGTTTTCCACAAAAGGCTTCGATTCAGTAACAATGAGACAAATTGCCAAAAAGGCCGGTTGCTCACATACGACGATTTATTTATATTTCAAAGACAAAGAAACCTTACTCCACCAACTATCAAAGCCCCCATTAGAGAAGCTGTACAATGAAATCCTAAAAATTACAGCAAAAGATTCATCCCCGCAAGAAAGATTAAATTTGTTAAGCCAAACATATATCTTATTTGGTTTAACATATAAAAATATGTACCGTATCTTCATCAACACAGAGGCTTCCCGAGTGGACGAAGAAGAACCAGAATTGGAAATCAATAAACTACGCCTATCCATATTCGCCGAATTAGAAAAAGTGATTGCACAACGCCTTTCCATCTCAAAGGGAGAGGAGTCACTATTGTTTACCAGAGTATTTTTCTATACCCTTCATGGGATCGTAACTACGTATCAGGATAGTAATGAATCGATAGATGAATTATACAATCGATTGAAACTGACTTTTGAGGCTGCAGTGGAAAGCTTACTTTTAGGGTTTCAAGCAAAATTAGATCTGGGGGTTGGGTAAGATGAAAGTGAAAAAGGTTTCTGAACATATCTGGAGTGTAAAAATTTGGGTAGGCTTCCCTATTCATGTATGGCTTGTAGTAGATAAAGATGGAGTAACCCTTGTTGATGCGGGCATTTCCATCATGAGTAATACAATCATAAAACAAATTGAGTCATTAAATGCTGGACCATTAAAACGAATCCTCTTGACACACGGCCATGCTGACCATGTTGGAGCCATTAAGAAAATTACCAAGACATATGATGTTCCTGTATATGCACATCAAATTGAAATACCATATACGGAAGGAGAGCTGCCCTATCCTCGAAGAAACAAAGCCCAACAACTACTTCCAAAAGAACTTCTCCACCCCCTCGAAGAAGATGAAAATGGTGTGCTGCTTCCTATTGGTAACTTAAAACCTTACCATACTCCAGGCCACTCTCCTGGTCACGTCGTTTACTATCATGAAGTAGACCGTGTCTTACTTGCAGGAGATCTATTTACGACGAAAAAAGGAAAATTGAGGGGTCCTATGTCCGTGTTTACAGCAGATATGGTGCAAGCAGTGGAAAGCAGCACAATAATTCCAGAGCTAAACCCAGTAAAGCTCGAAGTATGTCATGGAGATGCTATTACACATCCCGCCAATCAATACACGGATTATCGTAAGAAGATGGAGAAAAAAGATTATTGAGGGAAAATGTTATCATCCATGCTCAGATTATATTAAATGAGTCTGAGATAAAACTATTTTTATATCTTAAGATCCGAACAAAACAAATGATATAATTTTACAACTTTCTCTTTAAATTCCGCACCCCGCCCACCTTCGCTTTTCGCGGAAAGCGAAGGTGGACCGGGACTGCGGACATCAGAAGAACATCTGTATAAATCTTCTCTCAAGTGGCGTTTTGTTTGTAAATGAAACATACAGAGCGCAATTCTCTAACTGAAGTTTTCAAGAGATTTTTTCAGTTGAAGCACTTCTTCTTTTGTCAGCGTGATGCCTTTCCCCATCTTTTCATGATCTGGAGCCCAATCTCTTAAATCATACTTTGGCTCCCGACCATTCCAGCTGATCAAGTTCAATTCCTTCGTCCAACCTTTTGGAGATTCTGATATAACTGCAATGGTCTCCATAATTTCATATTGGATTCCTGCCACGACTATCACTCCATTCTATTTGATGATTAATACTTGGCACTTTGCCCGTTGTACAATTGTCCCGCTTACACTACCAAGAAACAGCTTTTGTAAATTACTTAGGCCGCGGTGACCTACAATAATCATGTTAATATCATTCTCTTCCGCAAAATCACATAATGCTACGGCTGGGTTCTTCTGTGAAAAGTCTGTAATAATCTCAGTCTCTACTATCTGACCTGAAGCTTGCAGCTCCTCTTTTATATTTTCTAAACGAGGATAAAGTATTTCCGCATCCTTCATGGATAAGTTTCCAGCCACTGCAGTAGTATTACTTGATATCCCCAGGGTCACTACTGTAACAACATAAATCTTCGCATCCTTAACTGTTTTTGCCTGAATTTTTGCTTCTTCAATTGCTTTCTTACTTAATTCAGAACCGTCATAGGCAACAAGGATTTTGCGCACCATCTCTTCATCTCCCTTACTCTTCCTTTATATTTTACCAACAACGAATCCTTTCCACAAATGAAGGTAGAGCAATTTGTTTCCTTCTTATTAAAGATTCTAGTATGCTTCTGAGTAAATGTATGGTCAAATTGACAAATAAATGAGGGATCATCATGAAACAGGTTGTTAGCGATATCGTCCAATTCCGAGGGAGTCATTATGAATTCGGAATCCATCAAGCAAAATTACTGCAACACTCCCCCATTCTTACCGCCCGAAAAAGACAGTGGGATAAGCGAACTTCCCGGCATTTCATCGTCAATGAAGGAAAAATCAAAGCAATCTTTGAACATTTTAGTCCAGAAATTTGGGAAGAGCTGATGGGCCTTGCAGATGGATTCGATATGAGTATAAAAGAAGCAATCCGTGAATTTGGGGGCTATTATTTTGAATACGGTAAAAGCGGCTGTTCCATCTTAATGGGAAATGACTATATGATACGGAATTATGATAATGACCCAATTACCTATGAGGGGCGTTATGTATTATATGCACCTAGAGATGGTGGCTATGCAACGCTAGGGCCTTCCATGCAGATTACAGGCCGAACGGATGGCCTCAACGAAAAAGGGCTTGCGGTTGGATATAATTTCGTGAATCGGCTGCGATCTGACGATGGATTTGTATGTAATATGATAGGGCGGCTCGTACTTGAAAAATGTGCAACTGTTGATGAAGCAATTAAACTATTAGAGGAGATTCCTCATAGACACTCCTTTACCTATTCACTTGTGGATATCACCGGTAGAAACGTAGTAGTGGAGGCTTCCGCCACTGAAGTACTGGTAAGGGATGGAACTGTTTGCACGAATCATTTTGAGAACTTGACGAAAGAAAACCGCTTTCGAATGGATGATTCATTACGTCGGTACCACGAGATTGAGAAGCAGCAAAGCACTATTGGAAATATGTATGATGCATACAAGGTATTAAATGATACAGACAAAGGTGTATTCTCGAAAAAATATGGGGCGTGGGCTGGTACAATCCACACAGCTGCATATACTCCTATAAACTTGCATGCTTGGATTGCACTTGGAGGAGACCGCAAGCCATTCATTATCGATTTCAATAAATGGCTTAACGGAATAAATCTAAACGTCAAACAAATCAAGGGAGAACTTGAAGCAACCAACGGATTTATAAACCGATAACTAAATAGAGCATTTCTCACTATTCTTTATCACCGTTTATATGATATATTTTATAAAACAACAAAGGAAAAGGAGAATAACATGAGCTTACAAGATTTACTAGATTTTAATGAAAAATTTGTAGCAGATAAAAGTTATGAGGCCTATCGGACAGATAAATTTCCGAATAAAAAAATGGTGATATTCACTTGCATGGAGTCAAGATTACTGGAGTTATTACACCGAGCATTAAACCTGCAAAATGGTGATGCTAAAATAGTGAAAAATGCAGGAGCGATTATCCGTAAGCCATTCGATAGTATTACGAAAAGCATTCTCGTGGCAGTGTATAAACTAAAAGCTGAGGAAGTTGTCGTCATTGGACATCATGATTGCGGGATGTCCGATGTCGATATAGATGCGTTAAAACAAAGTATGCTTGATCGTGGCATCAGTCTCGATCGCATCGAAACATTAGAAAATAGCGGTATTCATTTAGACGAGGAATTCCACGGTTTTACCACTGTCGAGGAATCAATTATGCAAAGCGTCGGCATCATCCGCAAACATCCTCTATTACCTGAAGGTATCAAGGTTCATGGTCTAGTAATTGACCCGGAAACCGGGAAAGTGGATGTCGTTACGAAAGACGAATAAACCTCTAAGGCTGAAACATTCCTTCGAGTAATAAAAAATATCAGGGCTTATAAGCCCTGACATTTTTTTATTTCCGATCTCTAATATAAAACGAGAGGATGAGCCCCAGCAAAGCAATAGCTCCTGCAAATACGAAGGATATATTCACCCCACGAATCATTCCCTCAATCCCCTTTTCTGGAATCGTAAAAGTAGTCATAATAGTAATCGGCAACGCCGTACCAATCGAACCTGATACTTGTCGGAGCGTGTTGTTAACGGCTGCTCCATGAGATATCAATTCAGTCGGCAGTACGTTCAGCCCTGCTGTAGTTACCGGCATCATGACCATGGAAATACTAGCCATCCGTAAAGCATGGACAACGGAAATATAGACAAATGACGTCTCTGGGGTAAGGACGGCAAACATGAATGTCGAAACAGTTAAAATAAACATTCCTGTAATGGACAGCCATTTTGCACCGAACCTGTCAAAAAGTCTACCTGTGATTGGATTTAAGATTCCTTGGATAACTGCACCGGCAAGTAGTGCAAGTCCTGATTCGAAAGCTGAAAACCCGAGCATCGTCTGCATATACAGTGGTAAGATTATTGCCGCTCCAATCACTGCAATAAATGTAATCATACCGATAATGGTCGTAATGGTAAACATTTTATACTTCATCACCCGAAACTCTAAAATCGGTTGTTTTAATTTAAATTGACGAGTGATGAACCAGATGAGTGTAATCGTACCGATTAGAAATCCGAGAATGACCTCTGCACTTCCCCATCCTGCGCTTCCAGCCATACTGAACGCATAAAGGATTCCACCAAAACCAAAAGTTGAAAGAATAATGGATAAAACATCCAATTTCGGATTTGTCAGTTTCGTAACATTTTTTAACACAAAATATGCGAGGATGATATCAATGATCGCGATCGGCAGGATCATCCAAAATAGCCAGCGCCAGGATCCTGCTTCAACAATATAACCCGCAAGAGACGGACCAATCGCCGGAGCAAATGCTATGACAAGACCAAACATCCCCATCGCTGAACCACGTTTTTCTATTGGGTAGATGAGCATCAGAATGGTTTGCATCAGCGGCATCATAATCCCTGCACCTGAAGCCTGTAAGACCCTCCCTGCTAGTAATAATTCAAAGTTAGGTGATACAGCTGCTGTAAGAGTTCCTAATGAGAATAAAACCATTGCAGTTAAAAAGAGTCTTCTAGTGGTAAATCGACCAATAAGAAATGCTGTAATTGGTATCATAATCCCGTTTACAAGCATAAAGACCGACTGCAGCCATTGGACTGTATTTTCGGTCAAGTTTAAGTCGGTCATTATTTTAGGTAATGCTGTACCAAGTAATGTTTGATTCAGTATTGCTACAAACGCACCAGATATAAGCACGATAACTAATGGAATACGGTTGAATTCCTTCCCATTACTATCTTCTGGCATATGACGATCTCCCATGTTTATTTCCTTCTTCCTTATAACTATTGATACTTACGAGTAACTCATAATTCTACCATTACTTTACATGCTTAACAATTTTTAAGTTTTATTTTAGAATGTATTAGTGAATGTAGTTTACTATCCCCCATTTTTGGATACGTTATAAATATCACTACAAAAAAGGAGTTAACACTATGAAAAAAATACTTATGCTACTTACCATTACAACCTTAATTGGAATCCTTGCTGCATGCGGGGACAACGATGAAGTGACAGAACAACCACAAAACAACGATACAGCTACAAACGAAGAAACAGATACAACTACCGAAGAGAATACGGATAATAATGCAACGGACGATACGAATACAAATGATAACAATGATTCTGCTGCGACGGATTCAAATTATATATTTAGAAGCTTCGACTTAGAAGTTGATATTGAAAATGACGATGATGCCATCGATGTAGATTACGATGATGACCGCGACGACAATGAAATCGAAGCGTCTTACGAGAATAAACCAGAAAATATTAACCTAAGCGGAAACGAAGCGATGGATGAATTAGACAGTATCTTTACAGCCTTTCAATTTGATGAAAACTCATCGGATGAAGAAGTACTCAGCGAAGTACTTGAGGCATTTAACATTCCAGAAGACGCTGCCAAAGTAGACCTCGAAATTGAATATGCCAATGGTACTGAAAAAGAATATAGAAGATAAATTAAAAAGCATTCAGATGAGGCCATAAACTCCCCGCCTGGATACTAGTTGAATATATTACGTAAAGCCTAACCCCACTTGCATTGGACTTGTTTCCGGTATAGTGGGGTTAAACTTTTCCTCTTACTAAATATGCCCTTCTTTTAGGGCTTATTTTTTATGGTATATTTGTACAGGGGTGAGGAAATGATTATTTTTAAAAATGGGGATTGGTTGATTCGTCATGTCGAGGAAAGTGACCAGCATCTGCTGGTAAAATGGCTCCGTGATCCAAGAGTGCTTGAATACTATGAGGGCAGAGACAAGCCGTATGATTTGGAAGCTGTTAATTTTGAATTTATCAATGTGAAGGATCATATAGAAAGGTGCATCATTGAATATCAATCTGAAACAATCGGCTACATCCAAATCTATCCTTTGGATGCAGATACGCAAAAGATATACGGAATTTCCGGAAATGATTTCTATGGGATGGACCAGTTCATTGGTGAACCCTCTTACTGGAATAAAGGAATTGGGACCGAACTCGTCTCCTTGATTGCTGACTACCTCATTTCTGTACGTAAAGCTGAGCAAGTTTACATGGATCCACAGCTTAGAAATCCTCGAGCACTACGTTGTTATGAAAAAGCAGGATTTAAAAAAGTTAAACTTTTGCCGGAACATGAATGGCATGAAGGTAAATTTCAAGATTGCTGGTTGATGGTTTACCCGGGACAGTAGATTAGAGTTTTCAATTTAGTAGGTTATTGAACCAGGAAAATGTAGTCAATGTATTCTTCACTAGATTATTTCTATAACCACTAAACAGCGTGACACCTTATCTCGGTGCCACGCTGTTTAGAATTCATATTCATCTTCTATTTAATAAAGCCATTTTCAGTGATCAAATGTTTAACTGGAACGTCAAACGCTTCATTTGGCAGTTCTTCCATCAACTGTCCAGAATAAAGGATAGAGACTGTATCCCTTGAAAAGTCTGCAAGGAATCGATCATAATATCCACCACCAAAGCCAACTCGATAACCTCTTTTGTCATATAAAAGACCCGGGACAATGATTAAGTCAATGACATCTTTTTCTACCTTTGTGGTTTTATCGGGATTCGGTTCCATCAGGTTAAAGAAACTTTCTTCCAATTGATCGAAATTCTCCAACTGGTAAAAATCAAGCTTCTTCGCATCTGGAATACATTTAGGAACAACAATCGTTTTTCCATCTAGCCATCCTTTACGGATGATTGGTTCTGTATCCCATTCAAAACCGCCTGAAACAGTGATTCCAATTGTATCCGCCTGCTTCCAGAAATTTGATGAAGTCAAATGTTCGACTAATTGTCCACCTATTTTCGACCTTGTGTTGTCATCCATTCCAGTTAATATATCTTTTGCCTGCTTTCTTAAGGCTTTCTTATCCATTGCAGTCCCCCCTTAGAATAATCCGATAATATTACCTTCAGGAGTAACATCAATATTTTCTGCTGCCGGCTTCTTCGGTAATCCTGGCATCGTCATCACTCTACCTGTAAGAGCAACAAGGAATCCTGCTCCAGCTGATACTTTCACCTTTTGAATGGTGATATCAAAATTCTCTGGCGCACCTAACAAGCTTGGATCATCAGAAAGGGAATATTGTGTTTTTGCCATACAAACTGGTAATTTGCCATAACCTAAGTTCTCTAGACGAGCAATTTCACGTTCCGCTTCTTTGGATAGTTCAATTCCTTTTCCACCATAAACCTTCTGTACTAGTTTTTCAATTTTCGCTGTAATGGAATCCTCTAAATCATACGGATGGTGTAGCGTGCTTTCTGTTTCACAAAGCTTCACAACTTCATGAGCAAGTTCTTCTGCACCTTTTCCACCTTCAGCCCACACGTTGGAGAGAACGACACGGACTCCGATTTCCTCACATTTTTTCTTAATGACATTAATCTCTGCTTCCGTATCTGTCGGAAATTTATTAATCGCTACAACAGAAGGAATGCCAAAGACTTCTTGCATATTTTCAATATGTTTCAACAGATTCGGCAAGCCTAACTCGACAGCTTGGACATTTTCATTGTTTAAGTCCGTTTTAGCCACTCCACCATGCATTTTCAAAGCACGGACAGTTGCTACAATCACTGCTGCGTCTGGTGCAATTCCAGCCATTCTGCTCTTAATATCGATAAACTTCTCTGCACCAAGATCTGCACCGAAACCAGCTTCTGTAACAGTATAATCAGCGTATTTGAGAGCAAGTTTTGTTGCCATGATACTATTACAGCCATGAGCGATATTAGCAAACGGGCCCCCATGGATTAAGGCAGGCGTTTTTTCCAATGTTTGTACGAGATTTGGCTTTAATGCGTCTTTTAGGAGAGCTGCCATTGCTCCATGCGCATTCAACTCACCGGCAGTCACCGGCTCATCTTGATAAGTATAGCCAACAATGATATTCTTCAATTTTTCCTTCAGTTCTTCGAGATTGTTTGCGAGACAAAGGATAGCCATGATTTCAGAAGCAACGGTTATATCAAAACCATCTTCACGCGGAGTTCCATTTTTCTCTCCGTTCAGGCCGATTACAATATGACGCAGCTGTCTGTCATTCATGTCGACGACCCTTTTCCAAGTGATTTTTCTCGTATCAATGTTTAATGTATTACCTTGGTGGATATGGTTATCCAACATTGCAGCAAGAAGGTTATTCGCAGCACTGATCGCATGAAAATCACCAGTAAAATGGAGATTGATATCTTGCATCGGCACGACTTGGGCATATCCCCCACCTGCTGCTCCACCCTTCATCCCAAAGACTGGGCCAAGGGAAGGCTCGCGTAATGCAATCATCGTTTTCTTTCCAATCCGGTTCAAACCGTCACCCAACCCCACAGATGTTGTCGTTTTCCCTTCTCCAGCAGCAGTCGGGTTAATAGCAGACACTAGGATAAGCTTACCATCAGGTTTGTCAATCATCTTTTCGAAAGCTGTAAAATTCACTTTCGCTTTATAATTCCCGTAAAGTTCCAAATCCTCTGCAGCAAAACCAGCCTGCTCCGCAATTTCTTTAATTGGTGCCAATTCCGCCGATTCTGCGATTTCAATATCGGTTTTGTATGTCATAACATATTCCTCCTTTTTCTTTTTATTTTTTTATGGAGTCAATAGGAACAACACTCAATTTTGAAATTTTCCAAAAAATGACATTATCCTATTTTTAATAAGTTAATTTTTTAATGCCATTCGTATCGTATGTAAGGTATGACCATCTAATTCATCGTCAAACTCAGAAATCGTTTGAAATCCTTTTTTCTTATAAAAGTTCAATGCATTCTCATTTTTGCGCTCGACATGAAGTGTGATTTCTTTTGCACCCAACTTTTCCATACCGATATTCAAAAGTCTGCTGCCAATTCCTTTACTTTGATATTCAGGTAATATGTAAATTGCATGTAAATGGCACTTTTTATCCGATTGTACTTTGGAATAGTTTGCAAAACCGACGATGTTCCCTTCCACTTCTGCTATAAAAATATAAGTCTTCCTTCGCCTTTTTAGTAACATTTTATCACTATAGGCCTTTGATAGGAAGCTCTCTTGGATATCCACCGGAATAATCCCAGCATAGGTTGCATTCCAGCTTGTCTTTGCAACAGTTTGCACGGCTGCAACATCTCTTCTTTTCATTTTTCGGATGCGTACGCTCATTTTATCACCTTGCCGTCTAAATTAACCATATCGATTATTTTTTATCTTTCATTCTCTCTGCATGATATTTCTCTAAAATTACCCTTCCGACTTCCGAGGAGTCCAGTCCTTTTTTAACAGCTGCTGCAATAACGAAATAAAGAACAATAAAAGGTACAATATATATAAATAATTGCATTAATGTCACTAAGAAATCCATATGTATTTCCTCCTCCTTTCTATTATACTTGTTTCTTTATAACGGTTCCATGTTTGGTTATAGCAATCTTTTTTTCAAGACCAATAATCAGGGTCGGACATGCGCAGCTCTTCTACAATATCATCTAGATCCAACGGAGTGATTAAATAGATCGGATAATCTTCAGATATTTTCTTTGCTGCATCATAGAAATATTTCACACTGCCAGGGAATTCTTCGTCCATTAAGATCAAGCTTGCATCACTTTTTTCAACAAACCATTGATTTTTTGCACGAAATTGATATGGTCCTTTGTAATCCCCAATATAAATAGGTTTGTAGAAATCAGCGACCATAATTATTTCCTGATATTTCTCCTGCAGTCCTTTCGGCCAACGCTTGTCCTGATTTTCAAATGCAGGAAACACAGCCAAATTGATGTCGTATTCTTCTTTTAAGTCCAGGACAACTTCAGCTGTCCAAAGCTCAACTCCCATTTGCCCCGATACAATTACCCACTCCAAGCCTTCTTCGATAAATTGTTTGATTCTTTTTTCGATAGCCGTTTTGATAATATGAACTTTCGGATCATTTTCTTTAAAGATGCCGAGTTCCAAGGATTTATAGCCTGTCACATGGAGTACTTTCATTACATTCACCTCATGCGTACAATATAAAAATAGGCTGGAAACGTTATTGTTCCAGCCTAATCCTACTACTATATTAACACCATTTCCCATGCTTATTCCAGTTTTTGCCGTAATGCATTCCGTAACCAGGTTGAGTAGCTCCCATTACTTGCCCTGGTCCCATGCCATAACCTGGACCCATACAGCCAGGGCTAAACGCTCCTGCTACTTGGTTTGGAGTAGACGGGACTTCGAAAGACCCTCCGTATTGATCGACACTGTTAAATGTGTTTTGTACTGAAGTAGAGTGCGGAAAGAAATGTTTATTCTTTTGTAAATGATGATTCATAACTGTTGTGTGCGATGGATGAACATGATTTACAGTGCTTTCAGAGAACTGATTGACGCAATTATGCTTTGTTGGGTGTACAATTGTACATTCATGACAGCCACAGTGACGTCCATGACGACGACGCATAAGATTATCCCCTTTCTGTTATAGATTCACTACTAACCTATGACAGCCGCCAAGGAGATGTATAAGCAAGTACCCAGCTATAGAGGAAATATATGCTAATGCCCCTTATTCCGCAAGTCCGTTTTTTGCATTAACTATTCATCAATAATGGGCTAAGAGTCCTTTTTGCATCGCAACTCTTTCACAATATATAAATATAGCAAGACCTAAAACAAAGTAAAATAGAGCATTGACTATCAATACAACAAAATCATATACTGCAAACTGGGAAAGACCCACTCCATGAATCATTACCTCACGGACCATATCAATCCCTTTGACAAATGGCAAGAACTGGATGATTGGTGATAATGATATGGGAATGAAAGTAAGTGCCATTAATATAAACTGGAGGATTTGTAAAAAAGCTTGGATTTGTTTAACAATGATGGTTATCCCCGCAATAATAAAACTGATTCCAAACATACCAATAAGGGTTAATAACATAATTGGAGCAAGAGTGACAACATCAACATTCAACCACTGTCCTGCTGTTGCCATAGATATATGCAGCAGTATAATAACGATGATCAAATTAATAATGGTTGTTGATATCAACCGTACAGCCATTATCCGCCAAATACCCATTGGAGACATGGAAAGTTGCTCTAGTGTACCTCGCATAGCCTCGTTAAGTATTTCATAACCAATACTATTAATGATTGAAAATGCTAAAAACCAAAAAATATAGTTTACAATCACATATTGAGTATTTGCATCCTGGGTGGTAGGATCTCCAACAATCTGGATGACTCCAAACAAACCGAGGAAAATGATATAAAATGTTAATATCATCGCAATCGTATTCGGCAAATACCGCTTTAATTCCAAGTATTCCTTTTTCAAGTTTGCTTTAAGAAGATTGAGCCAGGCTGCCATTTCCCTTCTCCCCCTTTAGTATTTTCATAAATATCTGTTCAAAATTCACCATTTCCCTGTCAATTGACTCTACCGGAGTATTTGCTAGCTTTAATATATCAAACAGCTCATATATCTCTTCATTTCCCAGTAAATCAACTTCTAATGAGGATTGGTAGCGATCGGGTTCGTATTTATAGGTAGGGAATATCTGAATTAACTTATCCTGTTGCTCATTTGTCAATGTAGTTCCAAGTGCAAGTTTATATGTCCTTACTTCAAATAATTTCAGTAAATTTTCGATCCGATCATTAATAACGATCTTTCCTTTATTTATGATTACAGTACGCTCACAAATATCTTGAATAACATCCATATCATGTGAACTGATTATAATTGTTTTACTATATTTTTTAACTATTTCCTTTAACATACCCCTTATTTCATAGCTTGTTTCCACATCAATTCCTAAAGTAGGTTCGTCCAGTAAGATCACTTCCGTATCCGCAAGCATTGCCACAGCAATAGCCAGCTTTTGTTGCATTCCACGGGAAAGACGATTAACAAGCTCATGTTCTTTTTCTTTTAAACGGAAGTTCTCAAGTAACTCTTCAATCCTCTCTCTTACTTCTCGTTTGCTTTCTCCCCTGTTTCCTGCAAAGTATTCCAGATTTTCTCTAACCGTCAGACGCCAATACAGATTCCGGTTCCCCTCTAGTACAGCACTGATATGCTTTAGCGCCTTTAACCTTTTCTGTTTATTATCAATCCCTTTAATCGTGATTGCTCCAGAGTCTGGACGCAACAAGCCACATATCATTTTAATTGTAGTTGTCTTCCCTGCCCCATTAGGCCCGAGCAGTCCAAGTATCTCCCCAGGATAAACTTCAAAAGACACATCTGTCACCGCATGGACCAGTTCCCCTGTTTTTCGCTTTTTATACGTTTTATTGAGGTTATGTACCTCCACAATTGCTTCCACCGTTTTAACCCCTTTCGAAATAATCTAACTTTATTTTAGAATACTCTCCTACATCCTCCTACAACCCTAAGCAGTAAATAATCTCAACCTTCGGACCGATGTGACTTACTGTAGAATATCGGTCCATCATAAACATGTGTATGATATTCTCCCGATTCACCAAGGGGACAAACATCATACGTTTGGATATCACGAATGAAGTTCATATCCACCTCTCGGCCAACCCATTCCTTTGGGAGCTTTTCCTCATCCACTTTAATCACTCTGCTCTTGAAACCAGAAGCGACAAAATCATATAGCAATTGAATTGCTTTATCCTGATCCGTCCACAATGGATACAGCGACTTCAAGTCAACAGATTTTGCCAACTCTTCTCCCCACTTGCGATGCCCTTCCAGATAGATATCTCCATAAGCTATCGCTTCGAGCTTGTATATATGCTTTAACTCCATTAATTTTTGCTTATAATCTGTTGTATAACTTTCAAAATCGGTAACAACCAATTCAAGCGGTATGCCTAATTGATTTGCTTGTTGTTTTAAGCGCTCCAATTTTTCTCCATGTGCAACAGTCTCCCCATTCTCTTTCCATATTGTTGTAATGAGGCAAACAGCCGAAATTCCTTGCTCCTTTAATCTGTATAAAGCAAAAGTCGAGTCCTTTCCTCCACTGAATGATAACCCTGTTCTCAATACAAATCCCTCCTATGTCTTCATTACGGATGATGCAATCAAAAGGTTTCCATTTTAAAAAGGCCAAACTAGGTAGCTTTAATCACATACCCACTCTGACCTTCTTTGCATTTATATTTTTTGGTTTTGTTCTTTCAATAAATCTCTGATCTCCGTCAACAGTTCTTGCTGAGCATCCACTTCCTCTACTTCTTTCCGTTTAAACTTATTTAAAAAGCGAATCGCTAAAAAGATAGAAAAAGCAATGATTAAAAAGTCAACAAACGACTGGATAAATATTCCATACTTTATCTCTGCATCACCGAGGCTAATTGTTAATCCGGTAAAATCAATACCGCCAGCGAGCATTCCGATAAGTGGTGTAATAATATGTTCAACAAATGAAGACACAATTGCATTAAATGCTGTTCCTATCACTACAGCTACCGCAAGATCAATGATATTCCCTTGAAAAGCAAATTCCTTAAATTCTCTCCACATACTTGTCAACCCCAATTCATATGTCATTCTTTTAGTAAAGATAACATAACTCAGTATAATGCACATCTCTCAAACCGAAAATAGTTCTATGGTATCATAGATAGTAAGTAGAATAAGGAGATGAAGTGAAGTTGTTAAAGGACAATCGATTCAGAGGGTTAACCGCCAATGATGTAAAACGGGATTTGATGGCGGGTATTACAGTTGGGATTGTCGCTATTCCTCTTGGAATGGCATTTGCAATTGCTTCAGGGGTGAAACCGGAATACGGTTTATACACTACTGTGATTGCAGGGATATTGGTTGCTTTATTTGGAGGGTCGAGATATCAAATTGCAGGTCCAACTGGTGCCTTCATCCCAATCTTGCTTGCGATTGTTTTGGAATTTGGCTATGAAGATCTGCTGATTGCTGGATTCATGGCCGGTATTATGCTCATGTTGATGGGCTTTTTTAAATTCGGTAATTTAATCAAATTCATTCCCCGGTCTGTAACCATTGGGTTTACTGCGGGGATAGCGGTGATCATTTTCGCCGGACAAATTGAGAACTTTTTAGGGTTAGAAGGAATGGAGAAAAAAGAATATTTCCATGAAACGATGATCCAAATATTTGAGAGGCTCCCTACCCTTAATTTGTACAGCATCTTAGTCGCTGTGTTAGGTGTTCTTATTCTCATTCTTGTACCGAGATATTTTCCACGTGTTCCCGTTTTATTAGTCGCATTAATCATTCCTGCATGTATTGCTTACATATTCTTTCCGGGAAAAGTGGAAACAATCGGTTCAGCATTTGGTGGTATTTCCCAAAGTCTACCGACTCTACAGTTTCCTGAATTAACATGGGATAAAATTGTTACTTTGCTCCAACCAGCTTTTGTTATAGCAATGCTTGGTGGTATTGAATCATTACTATCTGCGGTTGTAGCGGATGGAATGACCGGCAAAAGACATAATTCGAATCGTGAACTCATTGGGCAAGGACTTGCCAATGTTGTCACGCCACTTTTCGGTGGTATTCCTGCAACTGGAGCAATTGCCCGAACGGCAACCAACATTAAAAGTGGTGCTGTCAGTCCCCTTTCCGGTGTGTTCCAAGGGATATTCGTTCTAGTTACGATTTTGGCACTTGCGCCATTCGCATCCCATATTCCATTAGCTAGTATGGCTCCAATACTAATGCGGGTCGCAATCAATATGAGTGAACATAAATCATTTGCTCATATCGTTAAATTAAGAACCAGTGATTCACTCGTCTTGGCCGTCACTTTCTTGTTAACTGTATTTGTTAATTTAACGGTTGCCGTCCAATTCGGTTTGCTCCTCGCCATGTTTTCTTTCGTTAAACGGATGAGTGAAGTGGTGGGAGTCGAGAAGGTAATTCCTACCCGTTTAAAAGAAGAAGAAAATTCCAAAGGATTGCAGTCAATTTGTCCAAAGATCGCCTTCTTTACTATTGAAGGACCATTGTTTTTTGGAGCAGCAGACAAATTTGAATCCATGATTACGAGATCCATCAATAAAAAACCGAGCGTGCTGATTTTGAAGATGAAGCATGTTTCCTATATTGATGCAACAGGAGGCAATAACTTAGCCTCATTGATCCGCGATTTCAAGAAAACTGGTGGAACGACCTTACTTGCAGAAATGAATGATGACGTCTTAAATACGATTAAAAATAGTGGTCTATATGAAGAAATCGGTGAAAAGAACATTTTCAGTGATGCAAGTAAAGCTGTCGACTACAGTTTAAATCTAATCAATGTAAATAAATGTTCCCGTTGTGGCAAAAAAGGCGCGACTACCTGCCAAGTCTATCTGGAAAGTCAACAACTCCGCTCTCAAGCTGATAGAGCGGAACATGGTGTAGTGAACTAGTCCTACATTTTTAAAAAGTTTTAGATATGAATTTGCATTTCTCTCACACTCATGCTATACTAAATGTATTATTTTCGTTCGGTGAATAAAAGGATAGAAGTAACACAGTGTTGTTTCGTCTTGAATTGGTAACTTGAACAAAAATAGTAATAAACGTGCTACAAGCACATGGAGGTTTTTTTAATGAACACAGGTTCAGTAAAATGGTTTAACGCAGACAAAGGTTTCGGATTTATCGAAGTTGAAGGTGGAGACGATGTATTCGTACACTTCTCAGCAATTCAAGGCGAAGGCTTCAAAACTTTAGAAGAAGGTCAACAAGTTTCTTTCGATATCGAAGAAGGAAGCCGTGGACCACAAGCAGCTAACGTTACTAAATTATAATATTTAGTGATTAGCGAAAAAAATCTTCCTGTCCGCAGGAAGATTTTTTTGTTTCCAATTTAAATATCAAAGAATTCCTTCACAACTTCTCACGTTCGATCAGGACTCGAATTTAGTGTTTTCGCAGCACTTGTGAAGCTCTCATGTTCGATTGACGTAAGAATTTTGGTGCTCGTAGCATGTGAGAGGCTCTCACGTTTGATTGATGGATAGAATATAGGCGCTCGTAGCACGTGAGAAGCTCTCACGTTTGATTAACGGATAGAATTTAGCCGCTCGTAGCACGTGAGAAGCTCTCACGTTTGATTGACGGATAGAATATAGGCGCTCGTAGCACGTGAGAAGCTCTCACGTTTGATTGAAGCAATAATTTGGCATCCCGTAGCACGCGAGAAACGCTCACGTTCGATTAAGGCTTGAATTTAATGCTGCCTTAGCACGTAAGAATCTCTTACGTTCAATTGAATCATGAATTCAGGGCTACCCTATTACGTGAGAAGCTCCATGAAATAAAAAACTGAGACAGAAGCATTGCCTCTGTCCCAGTCTATTTTATTTTACATACTCATCAGTTAATGTTGTAACGATTTGTTTCTTACGAGATACTACACCTTTTAGTAAGGCACGGTTATTTTGCAGTTCCACATTGAATCCAGTTGCTACATTAGCCTGTCCTCTTCCAAGGGCAAGCACTTCAGAATCATTATTGAGAATATCTGTTACTACGAATAGGAAAAGATCGAGACTTTTACTTTCAATAATTTGATTGATTTCCGCTTCAATTTCATCTTGTTTTTCATAGATTTCACTTAAATCAACCGTATTTACTTGAGCAATTTCTACTTTTGCATCGCCCATTGAAAATTCTTTCGCATCCATTGTTAACAGATCAGAAACAGACTTTTCACTTAAATCCGCACCAGCTTTTAACATTTCAAGACCATATGTCTCCAAATCCACTCCTGCAATTTCTGCCAATTCACGAGCAGCTGCCACATCTTCTTCTGTGCAGGTTGGTGATTTTAATAATAGGGAGTCAGAAATGATTGCAGATAATAACAAACCAGCGACTTCTTTACTTCGCTCCACATTATTCTCTTTGTACATCTTATTTAGAATCGTTGCGGTACACCCAACTGGTTCTGCACGGAAATAAAGAGGTTCTTTCGTTTCAAAGTTTGAGATGCGGTGATGATCAATCACTTCAACAATTTTTGCAGCTTCTATATTATCTGCACTTTGCTGGAATTCGTTATGGTCAACAAGCACAACTTCCGTGCCATCTTCTACTTTTTCAAGTAGAGCCGGAGCTTCTACATTAAAGTAATTTAAAGCGTACTGTGTTTCTTGATTCACTTCCCCTAATCTGCGCGCTTCCACATCTTCGCCAAGTTTTCCTTTCAAATCAGCGTAAACAACTGCTGAGCAAATTGTATCTGTATCCGGATTCTTATGTCCAAAAACTAATTTTGCCATTATGCCCTTCTCCTTTTATATGTAATGAATGAGTTAACTTATGTAAATATAATCAAATTTTATCATATCAAACTTTCTCTTTCAATTATAGGACAGGCATGCATCTGGCCGCCGGATTATTTTACAATCGAATAGAGAAAAGCTAAACTAGTATAGGAAGTATGATTGTGAAATACCTTTCAAGATGAAAGAGGAGGAAATATATATGTCTAGAAAACAATTTAATCTAGCTAGAACTGCATTACTTAATTTTATAGAGGAACTAACGGAAGATACTGCTGATGTCCAAGCATCACCATTCAATAATACATTACGCTGGCATGTTGGCCACGTACTGACTTTCAATGAGAAATTATTGTTCCGTTACCCTAAAAAATCTAATAATATTCCCGAAGAATATGCAGAACTCTTCGGACCAGGCACAAAATCTAGTGAGTGGACAAAAGAAGCACCCACATTAGAAACATTGATAAATCAATTGCAAGAGCAACAAGAACGGGTTAATAACTTCGATGACCTCTTCTGGCAAACGAATGTATCGTTTAAAGTTCCATTTGGCAGCATTGAAACATTTGGTGACCTATTAATTATGCTCGCTCATCATGAGACAGAACATCTAGGCAAAATGAAAGCAATGCTTCAGGTAGTGAATGCGGAAAAATGACAAATAAGATAATCATTATTGGCGGCGGAATTGTTGGAGCAAGTTCCGCCTATTTCCTTTCCAAGCAAGGTACCTCTGTTACTTTGATTGACCGAGCGGATGATGGTCAAGCTACTGATGCAGCTGCAGGCATCATCTGTCCCTGGCTTTCTCAACGAAGAAACAAAGCGTGGTATCGGCTGGTGAAAGCTGGAGCAAAAATGTATCCGGAGCTCATAGCAGATCTGGAAGCAGATGGTGAACTGGATACTGGTTACAAACGGGTAGGAGCACTCAGCATCCACCATGATAAGAAAAAATTGATTGCCATGCAAGAGCGGGCCATCAAACGACGAGAAGATGCACCTGAAATTGGAGATATCCAATTATTAGATGAAACAATGGCGAAAGAGAAATTTCCACTTCTACGTGATGGATATGAAGCTCTATATGTAAGCGGTGCTGCGCGAGTTGACGGGCGTAAGCTGCGAGATGCGTTGATCCGTGGTGCAGTAAAACATGGAACTAAATTAATCCACGGCAGTGCGGAGCTTTTAATTGAAGGTAACCAAGTTACAGGAGTAACTGTAGACGGGGAAAAATACTTTTCAGATCAAGTGATAGCAACAACCGGTGCTTGGATGAATGATCTGCTTGAGCCATTTGGGCTTAAAGAATTTGAGGTTAAACCGCAAAAAGCTCAAATTCTACATGTACGTTTTGAAAAATTGGATACGGAAAATCTCCCAGTCATTATGCCACCAAACGATCAATACATGCTCAGCTTTGATGATCATCGATTCGTCATCGGAGCGACTCATGAAGACAATGTGGGTTATGATACTAACTTAACAGTATTCGGTATAAACGACATCTTAACGAAAGCATTAGAAATAGCCCCCGCTTTGAAGGATAGTATATTTCTGGAAGCTCGGGTCGGTTTTAGACCAATGACAGAAGGATTCCTTCCAGTAATCGGCAAGTTGAAATCTGCTACCGGCCTCTTGTATGCAAATGGTCTCGGAGCTACAGGTTTGACTGCAGGACCATTTTTAGGCAAGCAGCTTGCTAAAATGGCTCTACATGAATCGACCGATATCAACCTTGAAGATTACCAGCTTTAGGTTCTAAAAAGTTAGACGTTCTACTCCAACCGAACGTCTAACTTTATTTTGTTATTTAATAATAAGTACGGGGCAGTTTGCACGCTTGGCAACTTTGTGGCTTACACTCCCGAGGATAAGGGTTTGCAATTGATTAAGCCCTCTACTCCCAATGACGACACAATCAAATGCCCGTTCATTGGCAAACTTTACTATGGTTGGACCAGGATCGCCGTGAAGAATATGTGTCCCGAAGATTATTTTCGATTCATCCAAGCGTTCGCGAATAGGTCTGATTTTTTCTTTGCGCTTTCTTTCAATTTCAAATTGGTTATTGGAATGAAGAGCATCTTTCTTTGCTGTACTTTCATCAACGACGTAAACCGCATCGATTGCACTATCAAATTTCTGTGCTAATTTAATGGAATATTCTGTTGCTTTTATCGAATGTTCCGAACCGTCAACTGCAAGTAAAATACGCTTAAACATTTGTTCACCCCACACAATTTAAATTTTTGATCAATAGGGACTCAACTTGATTTTTCCCGCGCAATCATACGAGTGTTTCCATCAATTTTCCCTTCAATCTTACTGATTATACGTCCAAAGAATTGATAGGAATACTGGAATATCGGGCTCTGGATGAACGTAAAGATAAATGAAAAGATAAAGACAGGACCACCAATCAGAAAGCCGACTACCAACACCAGCGTTTCAACTATTATCCGCACGCGGCTAACGGACATGCCTGTTCTATCGGACAAGGAGAGCATAAAACCATCCCTAGGCCCGGAACCTACTCCACCGGCATTATACATACCTCCACCGAATCCCATAATTACTATCCCCGTGATGATAATGATAATGTCCATCCATGTATTTGTAGCAGTCGGAAGAAAACCCATCCACATATATAAATCCACAAATGCACCTACTAAAATAGCATTGATGAACGTGCCGAGTTTTATGTAGCGTCTATCCATCAGTAGCGTAACTAGAATCAATAGAATAGAAATAATAATCGCCCAAGAACCAATCGATAAGCCAAAGTGGTCGAAAAGCGCTACATTAAGCACATCCCATGGGTGGACCCCTAAATGTTGAACATTGATTGCTAAAGTGATCCCCATACTGAAAATCATCATACCTAAGAGAAAGAATACCCACCGGATTGTCTGCTTCAAGGTACAACCCTCCATTTATTTTTATCTTTCAAATAATATATCATATTCAGACAAAAATGCCATTGTTGTAATCAACCTGTTAAAAACAAATTAGGCACGTATTGCATACAATAGACCGATAACTATACTCGAAAGGAAATGATTACAATGTATTATGGTTCTAACTACAATCCATATTCTTACTATCCTCCATATTATCCTTACCCTCATCCTTATGAACAACCAGCTTATCCGTATACAGAGGACAGGTATTATCCGCCTTTATCTAATGAAGAAATGGATAGACAAGGAGACCATGGAAACCAGCCCTACGTATTTAATATTGAGCATGCCACCGAACGGAATCGGGCATTTCGCAGAGCTGTTTGGACAGGTCAACACTTACAGGTTACACTTATGCGGCTATTACCTGGGGAAGATATTGGATTAGAGATCCATCCGAATACGGATCAATTTATACGAGTGGAAGATGGACGCGGAGTTGTTCAAATGGGGAATCGCCGCAATAATTTGACCTTCGAACGACGGATTCGAGAAGATGATGCGATTTTGATTCCAGCAGGAATGTGGCATAATATCACGAATACCGGCAGGGAATCACTCCATCTTTACTCGATTTATGCCCCACCAGAACATCCACGGGGAACCATACACCGTACAAAACAAGATGCACAACATCATCACGGGAACCAACACAGAGCAGTAGATTAATTATACACACAAAAGCCGTACGCATATTTACACTGCGTACGGCTCTTCACTTGAATTTATCTATTTGCAAAAAACTCCTCCGCACGTTGCAGGAAAATTTCTTGATCTGGCGATAAATCATATTCTTCCTCGATTGCATCAACTGGGCATACCGCTTTACAAGCCGCACAATCAATACATACATCTGGATCTATATAAAACTGATCTGGACCTTCTACAATACAGTCAACTGGACAAACGCTTACACATTCAGCTGCCTTCTCCGATTGACATGCTTCTAAGATAACAAAAGCCACCTGATTTCAACCTCCTTATAGCTATAATATCTCTCTATCAATGATACGGCTTTATTTATGGATTGTAAATTAATTCGATTACAATTAGATGGGCTACTAAGAAGATTGATAGACACGAATTCATCAGGAGAAAATTATATTCACTTTGTGTTTATGAGTGCTATTATCGACCGAAAATTTTTGGATACTGCTTGTTCGGGCGATTATAAGCACTATAATCGACCGAAGCTTCTCAAAGAGAATCACATTCGGGCATTGATTGAACGTATTAATGACCGAAAACGTCCATTCACTTCCTATTCGGGCGATTATTATTAGCACCATAAACGACCGAAACTTCTCGATGACTCCAAATTCGGGCATTGATTGAACGTATTAATGACCAAAAACGTCCATAGAATTCCTATTCGGGCGATTATAAGCACCATAAACGACCGAAGCTTCTCGATGACTCCAAATTCGGGCATTGATAAACCGTATAAATAACCGAAAACGTCCATTCACTTCCTATTCGGGCGACTATTAGTACTATAAACGACCGAATCTATCCGGATACTCTTAATACGGTCGATGAGATACATTATGAACGACCGAAAGTATTGGAAGGCTTCTCATTCAAGCGAATATATATACTAAACATACCTATAAATCACCTATTTAATATATTGAATAGTATTAGAGAAAAAAATTAGCCCTTCCTATACTAGGTAGGGCTAATAGTCACTGCATTATACATAGTATGTCCACTGTTTTTTTCCGACAGTTTGATAATTGTCTTTGAGTACTCGTCTGATCGCTTTCTTAGAATCCACCACCCTGCACCAATCATAGACTTGATTCGTGGTCAATCTCTTCTCTGGAAACAATAACTGAAATTCCCTTATTGAACGTAATATAGCAGAGCTCATTGGCTCTCTGTCTCCACAAGCTTCACAAACGCATGTCCTTTTAACTAAGGTAACTGAGATATTTCTACAGGATTTGCATGAGATTCCCTTTTTCAATTCTTCGTATTCATAAATTGGTAGTTGCATATAAGGAGATATCTCTTTACGGAGATCTAGTAACTTTGCAGAAAGGTTCCTGTTGGTATTTGTGATTCCTTTTGCTTGTAAATTGACTATATTTAAATGTTCATGTAGTTGAGAAGGAAAAATAAATGGTGAATCTAGTGGAGTTTGATAAAGAGTGAAAGTGGGGTTAACAAAAACGACGAACGACTCAATCATTAAAGTGCAGTTGATACTGAGGAGTAATTGGCGTAATAGTGACTCTGTTCTACTTAATTGATGCAATGGGTTAATTACTTCATAATGAGGCTTTTTATAAAACTTACCCGCTTCTAAATAAAAGTCACCTTCATAGTTTTTAATTTCATATAAGTAGATCTTATCCCGAGTTATAATCAGGCAATCAATCTGAAAAGTCGCTTGATTATATTCAAGCAACAAATCCGTTAAAACTAACAAGTCGCCTTTTAATCTTTTCAACAGCTGTAGGAATTGCACTTCACCTTCATAGCCTTTTTTTAGATTAAGATAATACTTGTTCTCTTTGTTTGATAACATCTTCCTCTTACTCAAATGATCAAAAAGTGACAATAATGGTGGTTTACCTACCGTTTCCAATTTATTATCTACACCCTCCTTTCCTTATTTATTACTATAAATAATAACATAAATCTTATTAAATCATCCCCTAATAATCTATATAAAAAATCAGCACATCCATCCCCTTATTTCATACAATACTCTAGATAACTTCAAGGCGGAGGTCCACATCGTTATCTCATGTACTCTCCAGCAATATAAAAAGGAATGGATGCAATGCTTTATTATACTGGTCTCGCATTATTAGTTATTGCAGTAAGTCTTGATGGACTTGGAGTCGGGATTAGTTACGGAGTTCAGAAAACCCGTGTCCCACTGCTAGCCGTTTCCATCATCATGCTCTGTTCAGGCATTACTGTTTTCATTGCGATGACACTCGGATCTGGACTTAAGCATTTTATTTCTCCAGCCATCTCAGAAAATCTTGGTGCTGGTATCTTGATTGGACTCGGTTTATTTACTTTGTATAACCTCATAAAAGCCAAGAAAATAAAACTCGATGATACAGAAAATCCGACTGTCTTTAAAGATGTGAAAAAAGTGCTTCGTTCACCTCATGAAGCAGATTTAGATCAATCTGGCACAATATCGAAGCATGAAGCCATTTTACTTGGGATGGCCCTTGCCTTAGATGCTTTCGGTGCAGGGATAGCTGCCAGCCTACTTGATTATTCAGCTTTTATAACGGCATTGTTTGTAGCAATGATGAGTGGGATTTTTCTCATGATTGGCTTAAAACTTGGCTTACTGCTTTCAAAATATGAAGATATACAATTCTTTTCTTACCTCCCCTCCCTCCTCTTAATTAGTATCGGATTCTTTAATCTAGTAAGTTAAAAAGCTAGAATTCTCTGCTCGGATGAGAATTCTAGCTTTTCGTTTTATATTTGTAAAAGATTTAGCACGATAGCAATGGTAATAATACTTACTGAAGTTGCGATAAAAGTAATGCTGGAAACCAACTCTGGCTCTGTATCAAATTCAATCGCATACATCGTGGTCGTTGCTGCAGTGGGCATCGCCGACACAATAATCAGTACAGTACCTAACAGAGGATCAATATTAAATATCGTAACGAACAGGTATGCAAAAATCGGTGCACCAACCATTTTTAGCGTTACACTTGAAGCGATAACCTGCCAATTCAACTTCAAAGATGTCATAGATCCGAGCTGCATACCAAGCACTACCATCATGACAGGGATAGCTGCTTCTCCCACCACGGAAATCATGGAGTGGATTGAATCAGTTATCGGTATTTGCAAGTATTGAAAAGCGACTCCTAGAATGGCTGCATACGTAGTTGGCATTTTCAGGACATTTATTAAAGCCGTACGCATTCCATCCTTCCCTCTGGAAGCATAGTAGATTCCAAAGAAATTGTTCATCAAGCTCTGAATAATCATGATAAATACAGCATAAGGAAGTGCTGCCGTACCTACGCTAAAAAGGACAACCGGAAGTCCATAATTGCCCGAGTTCATAAAACCTGTTGCCAAAATAGAGGCACTTTCTGTTTTGGGTGACCATTTGAACAACTTGGCCAGCAGCTTATTTAAGACGACCATCACTGCAAATAAAAGTAGCATATAAAAGATGATGATAAGAAAACCACTGTTAAAATCCGCATCATATAGGGTAATAAAAATTAAAGCAGGAGATAATATGTATAATGTAACCGCAGATACCGAACGAACGTCCATTGGACGCAGCCGCTGAATGATGAACCCTGATAAAAACACAAGCATAATCGGTACAATCACTTGAATAAATAAAGCCAAACTCCATCGCCCCAGTCTCATTCGAAAAACATTGTTGAGCACTATTTTATCATATTAAAAGGAAATCATAGCTCCAACTGCTTCAATTTAAATATTTATGGTAACATGAGAAATAATAGTTAAAAAAGAAAGTAGTGTGAAAAAATGCATCTACCGCTCGGAACGATTCAAAACATGCGTGTACTTCGAGTAATTGAAACAGGATATGTACTGGAAAACAGTGAAGGAGAAGCTCTTCTCCATCATAATGAAACGAACAAAGAATTGGCAGAAAATGAAGAAGTAAAGGTCTTCCTTTATAATGACAAAAAAGAAAATATCGTTGCAACAACAATTATCCCCTCTGTCACTATCTCCACTTACGATTGGGCAGAAGTTATAGAAGTAGTCCCTAAACTTGGGGCGTTCGTGAATATTGGAATTGCAAAAGAAATACTCGTTTCCACAGATGATTTGCCAAAATTCCGGTCTATTTGGCCAGTGCCAGGTGATAAACTTTATGTAAAACTTGGTTTGGATTATCGTAATCGTCTCATCGCTTTACCGGCCAATGGAAGTATTATTGCCGAACAATACGAAGGGGCATCCGAAGATTTATTAAATAAATCGGTTTCCGGAAGAGTTTATTTTTCCAGTAGAGAAGGTACTGAAATTTTTACAGAGGAAGGTTATCGCGGGTTCATCCACCATACCGAACGGAAAAGCGAACCGCGTTTAGGTGAACTTGTTACTGGACGTATCATTGATGTCAAAGAGGATGGTACAATCAATGTTTCCTTGCGCCCTCTTAAACGGGAAAGCATTCCTATGGATGCGGAAGATATCATTCTTCATCTTGAAGCAAACGATGGAGTCATCCCTTTCAGCGATAAAAGTGATCCAGAAGACATCCGAGGTACATTAAATATGAGCAAAGCTGCATTTAAACGTGCGTTAGGAAGGTTAATGAAGGAAGGTAAAGTTGAGCAAAGAGACGGTAAAACATACTTATTGAAGGATAAGAGCTGATCTGGAGAAATAAAAAAACATTTCCATAAGGAAATGTTTTTTTATTTATGCTTGTTCTACATTTTGGTATGCATCCACAACAGCTGTAATCATAAAACCAATTGCTGCAGCAAATAAAGAAGCAATACCCCAGCCGCCAAATCCAGCACCTAGGAGATCAACTTTCGGTGCTACTGAAGCAACCGCAAGTAGTAATAAACCTACGATAACAAAAAAGAAACTAGCATAATAGCATGCTCGAGAGCTCTTGTTTGTTTTTAATAGAGCAAGGTTAACGATAAGTACTAATGCTGTTAAGATAGCCCCAATTAAAATAACTGATTGTACCATTCTTTCACCCCATATAATGATATGTATCTTCTTATAGTTTATATCTGTTTTGATTCAATGTCAATTGAACATCGTTTCAATTTGTGAACG
The DNA here is from genome assembly GCF_042678205.1 of Oceanobacillus luteolus. Taxonomy (NCBI): domain Bacteria; kingdom Bacillati; phylum Bacillota; class Bacilli; order Caryophanales; family Bacillaceae; genus Oceanobacillus; species Oceanobacillus luteolus. The sequence continues at coordinate 26,663 of NZ_JBHUDE010000046.1, read as the reverse complement.
AAATATTACTTCTTGGAAGAATCACTCATCCAGAGGATATGTAGTTCTTCTAATTTAAAACTACCCTTATCTTTCAGACTTTTGTTATAATTAATTTAAGTTTCCATCATTTTACTCTACTTAAAACATTTAATAAAAGGGGCACTGGAATGAAAAAATTTAATGAGTTTATTTACCAAAGGCCTGATATCGCGGAAGAGAAAAAGAGCTTTCATCAATTATTGAATGCTTTTTCCGAAGCAAGTTCTGTTAATGATGCAATCCAAGCCATCGATGATATCAACACGTTTCGGAACCGATTATCAACGATGTCTGATCTCGTTTATATCAGGGCTTCCATTGACACACGTGATGCATTTTATCAAGCTGAAAAAGACTATTTTGATGAAACACTTCCAATCATCGAAGAGATGAATACCGATTTTTATAAACTTCTCGTGAAATCACCTTACCGCAAAGAGCTTGAGGAGAAGTATGGTACACAGCTCTTCCAGCTTGCTGATATGGCAATAAAATCATTTTCTCCAGAAATTATGGAATTGATGACACAAGAAAACAAGTTAACAACAGAGTATGCAAATCTGGTGGCTGCTGCTGAGATAGAATTTCAAGGGGAAACATATACACTTGCTCAACTTTCACCATTTACGCAAAACAAAGATCGTGAAATCAGAAAGCAAGCCACTGAAAAGATGTTTAATTATTATGCGGAGCACGGGGAAAAATTTGATAACATTTATGATCAACTTGTGAAGATTCGACATAAGATTGCTACTACTTTAGGGTATAAGAATTTCATTGAAGTTGGTTATCTTCGGATGGAACGAATTGGTTATGATGCAAAAATGGTTGACGTTTTTCGTAAACAAGTGCGTGACTACATCGTTCCGCTCGCCAACAAACTATACGATCGCCAAAAAAAGCGTATCGGTGTTGATGAGCTTAAATTTTTTGATGAAAATTTCCACTTTAAGTCAGGTAATGCAAAGCCAAAAGGATCCGCACAATGGATCATCGATAATGGCAAGAAAATGTACGCCGAGCTTTCGGATGAAACAAATGAGTTTTTCCAGTTTATGTTGGACCATGAACTAATGGACCTTGAAGCAAGGAAAGGAAAAGAAGGTGGTGGATACTGTACGTATCTTCCGGACTATCAAGCACCGTTCATCTTTTCAAATTTCAATGGAACATCTGGTGATATAGACGTCCTCACCCATGAGGCCGGGCATGCATTCCAAGTTTATTCAAGCAGAGCTCTCGGAGTTCCTGAATATAACTTCCCAACAAGCGAAGGAGCGGAAATCCACTCCATGAGTATGGAATTTTTCACTTGGCCATGGATGGAATTATTCTTCCAAAAAGATACAGAGAAATATAAATTTTCCCACCTGGCAGATGCGATTCAATTTATTCCTTACGGTGTGGCTGTGGACGAATTCCAACATCAAGTGTATGAGAATCCAGATTGGACACCTGCAGAAAGGAAAGCGGCATGGAGAAAATTGGAGGAAATTTATTTACCTCATCGCGACTATGGAGACAATACCTATTTAAATGAAGGTGGCTACTGGCAAAGACAATTGCATATCTATGAAATACCTTTCTATTATATTGATTATACACTTGCACAAATTTGTGCTCTGCAATTCTGGAAGAGGGATCAGGAAAATCACGAAGCCGCATGGAATGATTATGTTGAACTTTGTAAACTTGGGGGTTCAAAATCTTTCCTTGAACTCGTAGAGGCAGCAAATCTCCGTTCTCCATTTGAAGATGGAGCAGTTGAAGAGACAATTGATGCTATCGAAAACTGGTTAAACGGAGTTGACGACTCTTCGTTATAAAACTGGCTTATCTAATGTGAATACAATATAACAGAAACCAGGCCTTTTATTAAGGTCTGGTAATCTTTATGTAAAAAGTAAAATAACTGAAGTAGCTTATGATACAATAGTGAGAGCATTTGATGAAAGGGGAATTCCGTGAGTTACAAAATTGTTTTTCTTGATATAGACGGTACAATTCTAAAGCCAGATCACAGTTATGATTCTTCTACGGTAAACGCAATCAAACAACTACAGGAGCAAGGAATTCATACCTTTATCGCTACAGGTCGTCCACTCCATGAAATCATGCGACTGGCAAATGAATTACAAATAGATGGGATGATTGGCTATAATGGCGCTTATGCCGTAATCAAAGGAGAAACCATCGTAAATGAACCCTTTGAACCAATGTATGTCCAACAAGTTTTAGAAAAAGCGAAAGATAGCAAGCATGAAATGGTACTATATACAAACGGGGAAAATTATTTCACATCCATAAACGATCCTTTTACAGAAAGCTTTATCGAGACTTTTCAAATGGAAATCAATGTGGAATTAATTCGTCCTCGGACAGAAGATATTTTAGGGATTACGTTAATGAAACTAAAAGAAGATGAAGTAGCCAAATATCAATCCGATGAAAATGTTCATCTGTCTCAAGTTAACGTAACAGGCATGGAACAAGCATATGATGTCATTCGTAATAATGTTAATAAAGGGGAAGCAATCAAGAAAGTCCTTAAGTACTTAGACATAAACAAAGAAGATGCAGTCGCTTTCGGAGATGGGTTAAATGATAAGGAAATGCTGCTATCTGTAGGAACAGGATTCGCAATGGGAAATGCGGATCCTCGGTTGCTTCAATATGCTACGCATCGGACAACTGAAGTTACAGATTCCGGCATCTTTCATGGACTCAAACAGCTAAAATTAGTAGATTGAAAATACCATTAAAAAAGCCCGCCAGGTAGCGGGCCTTTTTATTGTAATACTTATGGTAATACTGGGTCTTCTTGTGTTACACCAACTTCATGGAATGCATCGTTCCACTCTGTTTGGATAGACCAGCCAGTAACACGGTTGTTAACTGGAACTAATACAGAACGGTATAGAGTTGGGAATAATGGTACTTCCTCAACCATCAGTTCTTGCCACTGTCTATAAATATCTTTACGATATTCAATATCCATGGCAGCTTCAGAAGCTCCAGCAGCTAATAGCTCATCGTTTTTCTCACTTGCATAACGAGTGTAGTTATAAGCTGCAGTACGTCCGTATAGACCTCTTTGGTCAACGTCGTAACCAGTACCCCATGCAGCTTGATAAATGTCAATTGCAGGGTCATCAGCTTCTACTCTGTCATAGAATTGGTTGAATTCCATTAAACGTCCATCAACTAGTTCAACTTTCAAACCAACTTGCTCCCAAGCTTGGATATAGTAGTTGGCAATTGGCTCAGCAGTGTCTCCACCTGACATGGAAGCGAATCCGATTACTAACTCTTCTCCATCTGGAGTTTCACGGAAGCCATCACCATCTGTATCCTCATAGCCAGCTTCATCCAAAATACGTTTTGCTTCTTCTGGGTCGTAAGATGGTGTTTCGATTGTATCATCATGGTAATCAGGGAATGCCGGGATGATTAATGTAGAACCGGCCCAGCGAAGACCATTATAGAAACGCTCACCTACAGCATCATTATCTACTGCATACCACATAGCACGACGTAAGTTAACGTCAGCCATTTTTGCATCTGGATCCATTTCTACAGAACCTGCTCCGTCCGGCTTATCAGGATCATCTGGAACCCATTTACCTAGTTTAAATCCGATATACGTATAAGCTGTATCGATTTGACCTAGGAATTCTACGTTTGTAAGTTTTTGTTCAACGTCTGGATATTGATCCGTCGGGAAACTGTCCACAACGTCAATTTCGCCAGTTTCCAAAGCATTTGCAACCGTTTCTGGTGCTACTACTTTAAGTGTGATACTATCCAGTTTTGGAGCACCTTGCCAATAGTCTTCATATGCTGTATAAGTTACAGACTCACCAGGTACAATTGTATCAACAACGAAAGGACCATAGCCGATTGGGTTCACACGCGTTGCATCATCTTCAGGCATTTTTTCAATTGGGATATCCTCATAGATATGTTTTGCTAACGGATATGTCCACATACCACTCGCTAGGAGCGAAGGATTCGGCTCTTTAAAAGTGATCTTAATTGTTTTTTCATCAACAATCTCTAAACCTTCGATTGTGTCAGTTTCGCCGGCTTTATATTCATCCATTCCGACAACATCTTCTACAGCGTAGTAACGAACCCCAGTATATTCTGGATGTCCAATTACTTCATATGCAAAAGCCAAGTCTTCTGCTTTTACCGGCTCACCATCATGCCAATTTACATTGTCACGAATTTTAATGGTAACCGTAGTACCCGCTTCGTCAATTTCCCACTCAGCTGGTCCATCTTGTGTGTAGTTGAAGTTGTTATCGTAGTATAACAAGCTTTCGTTAAAGAACTTCATTACTTCGGCATCTGGGTTACCTTCATAGAAGTTGTAGTTTAAAACACCTTCGAATACTGTGTCTGAAACTAAACCAAAGTTAAGGTTTCCGCCATCGATAGGTTCACCTTCATCCGTTTTGTCTGGTGAAAAATCATCGATAGAATAGATGCCATCTTCAGAACCGCTTTCTTCTTCAGTAGCTTCTTCCTCTGTTTTGGCATCTGTATCTGTATCGCCAGTACCATCTTCAGAGTCGTCGCCACCACTACAAGCTGCAAGCACTAATACGAATAGCAGCATTAAAGCAAGTAGCCATTTGCTAAAGCTCTTACTCATCCTTTTAACCTCCCCTTTAATTCCTTTAAATTTTTACTGTCCATTCCATTGGCGCGGACAGCTTTATACTAAACACCAATATAAGGATAGATATTGATGCAAGTATCAAAAGTATAATTGGTTACTATCCCCTTCTCTGTCTTGCATCCGTGGCACGGCGTAATGCCTCACCAACGTTTCTTACTGCAAGCATCAATAAAAGGATCAATAATGCAGCTGGCATCCAAATCCACCATCTATGTTCCAATGTTTGTGGATTTGTTGCATAACTTAGTAAAGTTCCAAGACTCGGTGTGTTTTCCGGCAACCCAAACCCTAAGAAGGAGAGCCCGGATTCCAATCCGATATTCGCTGCTAAGTTCAATGTCATGGTAACAATAATCAACGATGTGATATTAGGCAGTACTTGTTTGAAAATAATACTTATATCAGAAGAACCTAATGTCTTCGATGCCTTTGCATAGTCCAACTCTTTCTCCTGCAATGCTTTTGACCGGATTAATCTCGCTATCCCCATCCAGGAGAACAACGTCATAATAAGTGAGAAGGTAAACGTATTGTAACTTGGCACGAGTGATACAAATACGATGACTAGCATGATGAACGGTAAAATAAAGAAAAAGTCTAAAATACGCATCATAATATTATCAATATGACCACCAAAATACCCAGATACGACACCAAATACAATCCCGATGATTCCACTGAATAATGTAACCAAGAAACCAATTGTTAATGAGTTCCTCGTACCGATGATGAGCTGACCGAACACATCGCGTCCGCCATAATCTGTTCCTAGAATAAATTCATCACTTGGTGGTTCGTTAATTGCAAATAAGTCAACCCTGACAATTTCATCTTGATTTAAGATCCAAGAGATGCCAAATACAAAGGCAGTTATCAGAATCAAAAATATTAATGAAAATAATGCTAATTTGTCTTTTACTAGTTCCCTCCAAAGAATCCGTAGACCTGAGGGACTTTCACTTTTTAGTACTTGACTGTCAACGTTCATATCTTTAGCTTCCATTTTTTATAATCACCTCAGAGTTTTTCGAGTTTCTATTTAATGCGAATTCTTGGGTCGACAATACTTAAGATAATATCGGATAATAATGCCCCTAATATAGCAGCGACACCGAATAACAATACCAATGCAGTCACAACACTATAATCTCTCATTAAAACAGATTCTAAGAATAACGCTCCCATTCCAGGATATCCAAAGATTCTTTCAATAAAGATTGTACCTGAAATAAGTCCCGTGATTTCCCATCCAAAGAACGCTGCAATTGGCAGTACTGAGTTTCTTAAGATATGCCTGTTATAGACCCTTGATTCAGAAGCTCCTTTTGCTCTAGCGGTAATTATAAAGTCTCTTTGTTTCGTATCAACAATTTCACTTCTTAAATACTGCACCGTGGATACCGTACCTATTAATGCCATTGATAAAGCTGGCAATAGTAAGTGCTGGAACTTACTCCAAACATAGTCCCACGATCCTGGTGAAAGCCCAGGTGCTACACTTCCACTAGTTGGGAACCAACCGAATTGATATCCAAATATCCATAACATTACGAGTGCAAAAATGAATAAAGGTGTAGCGAAACCTAAATATGTATAACCTGTAATTGTTTGATCCAGCCATGTATCATTGTAACGACCACTGATGATTCCAAGCGGAACTGCAATGATATACATAAAAATTAAAGTAACAAGCGATAACCAGAACGTGTTGTAAATTCGCTGTTCAATCAAGTCGGTAACTGGCATTTTGAAACGGAAAGATTGTCCGAAATCACCTGTTACGGCTCCACCAATCCAATCAGTATATTGAACATACCATGGATTGTTCAATCCTAATCTTTCTCTTATTTGTTGTTTTATTTCTGGTGATACGTTCGGATCCACTTGTCCAGTCAACGCATCCCCCGGCATAAATTGTGCCATTACAAATACCAATATACTTAAGAGCACAATTTGTGGGAAAGTAACTAAAAGTCTTCTTACTATAAATTTCCACATACTTGTATCAACCTCTCTCTGGTAATGCAACCCGATGAGTATCAGAGATGTCCTTCAAGCCGAACGCCAAACCTTCAGCATCGAAATACTCGTCATAAGCTTGCTCATATTCCTTTTTGACTTCTTGCCGGAATACATAATGTTTATCCCTATTACGCGGATTGACATCAGGGATCGCTGCAATCAGGCGTTTCGTGTAAATATGTTGTGGATTTTCAAAAATATCATCTTTCGTACCTTGTTCTACATAACGACCTCTGTACATGATTGCAATCTCATCACACATATGTTTGACGACACCTAAATCATGACTGATGAACAGATACGTCAAGCCTAGTTCTTTTTGAATATCCTGCATAAAGTTCAACACTTGTGCTTGCACCGATACATCGAGAGCAGATACAGGTTCGTCTGCGATAATCAATTTTGGTTTTAATGCAATTGCCCGTGCAACCCCAATACGCTGCCTTTGACCACCAGAGAACTGATGCGGGAATTTCCAAATACTTTCTGGAGTTAAACCTACTAATTCCAATAGCTCGTATACCCTCTGCTTCTCCTCATTTTTTGTTAGCTTTTCATAGTTTCGAAGAGGTTCAGCAATAATATCCAACACTCTTTTCCGTGGATTCAACGATGAATACGGGTCCTGAAAGATCATTTGTATATCTTTTCTGATATCTTTTGTTTTATTTTTTATAGATGTAATATCTTCTCCATTGAAAATGACTTGTCCTTCAGTAATCTGTTCTAATCCGATGATTGCTTTTCCAGTAGTTGACTTACCAGATCCAGACTCTCCAACTAGACCATATGTTTTTCCTTGTTCAATCGAGAAGTTTACTCCGTCTACAGCCTTTATATGACCGACCGTTCGGTTCAGAATTCCACCTTTAATCGGGAAGTGCACCTTTAAATCACGTACCTCAAGAAGCGCCATTTGCTTCACCCTCCTTACCTTCCTCCGGGAAGTAAAACTTACTATGACAGGTGCAACGAACGTAATGTCCAGGTGAAACCTCATGCAGTACTGGATTCTCTTCATGGGCAGATTCGTCTATCCACGGAATACGTGCAGCAAATCGGCAACCCGTCCGAGGCAAGTTCTTCAATGATGGAACAATTCCTTGTATCACGTGCAGCTTATCCTGCCCTTCCGTAGGTACAGAATTTAATAATGATCTCGTATAAGGATGTAACGGATTTTCAAATAAGGTATGTACTTCTGCAACCTCTACAATTTCTCCTGCATACATGACCGCGACTCTATCGGCCATCTCCGCAACTACACCAAGATCATGCGTAATTAAAATGATTCCTGCATCCATTTCCTCTTTCAATTTGTGGATTAGATCAAGGATTTGCGCCTGAATCGTAACATCAAGAGCTGTAGTCGGTTCGTCTGCAATTAATAATTGTGGTTTGTTTGCAATCGCAATAGCGATGACGACACGTTGTCTCATACCACCAGATAGTTCATGGGGATATTGCTGATAAACATGTTCGGGACGTGGAATCCCTACTAAATTCAATAATTCAATTACACGATCGTAACGTTGTTTCTTCGACATTTGTGGGCGGTGGAGCACTAATGTTTCCCCAATCTGTGCACCAATCTCCATCAACGGATTGAGAGCAGTGAGTGGATCCTGAAAAATCATTGAGAGGCTGTCCCCGCGTAATTTGTTCAATTCATTAGTAGATGCTTTCACTAAGTCAGTATCTTCCAGGTTGATCTTTCCTTCAATTTTCGCACGGTTATGTAATCTCATAATGGAAAATGCCAGTGCACTTTTTCCTGATCCGGACTCACCAACAATTCCCAAAACTTCATTTCTATTTACAGTTAAAGATACATTATCTACTGCTGCATAATACCCGTCGCCTATTCGAAATGAAGTGGTCAAATTCTCTATTTCTAGTAATCTGTTACTCAAAATGTAATCCCCCTAGCTAACAAATTTCTAAATCAACGAATGACCATTACCTAAGGGCCATAAAAACTATCAGTTTAGTAAAAATCATAAGTTTCTGATAATTTTGATTTACCTGTTTGTTATATTTTATCATTTTTCTAAGTTTATGCAACTATTAATTTTTTCTGGAATTTAGCTGTAATACTATAACACTGACATTAGCATCCTATTAATTTAAACACTATACAACCACATTATTACTGAACTATTGCAAATTCGTAAAATTTGTAATTGAATCGTAAAAATTATAGTAATGCGATTATAAGGGAATAAATTCAAAAAAGCAATATTATTAGGGAATTATTTTAACTTTCTCATTACTGAATTGTCATAAAACAATCTTGAAAACCTTGATATAATAAGGTTTAAAGAGTTTCCGGAAATATGGAAAAATATTGAGTAATATTATATTTCATCTTTATATTTGTCATCTTCCAATAAATTAATTCTTTTTATTTCTTCATCAATGAAAATCTTCAACTGTATTATCCAGCTCTTCTGATATTTGTAGTACAGTTTTTCGTAAAATACGAAACCACTTTAGTTTGTATTATTAAAAATAGTGCATCCCTATTAAGGGAAGCACTATTTTATTAAGCCATTTGCTTGATTTTTTCAAACGGTGAGTTTCCTTCAGCTAATCCTTGAATTTCTGGCATTCTATTGATATCCAGATTTCCACCACTTACGATGACTCCACAATGACGACTTTTTATTTCCTTATGATAAGCAAATAATCCAGCTAATGCTGTAGCTCCTGCTCCTTCAGTCAGTGTTTTATTCCTTTCCAACATAAACAGGATACTCGCAGAAATTTGCTCATCTGTCACAGTCACAACATCATCCACATATTCTTGTATGATGGGCATCGTATATTTTCCAGGTTGTTTCACCGCAATTCCATCGGCAAGTGTATTTACCTCTGGCAAATGGTGGACCCGATCTGTGTGGTAGGTTTTATATACAGCATCTGCTCCACTTGCCTGAACACCGATCACTCTAATATTGCGATTAATATGCTTACAAGCAACAGCAATTCCACTAATGAGACCTCCGCCACCGATTGGTGCAAAAATCGTATCAATCCGATCTTCTTGACGAAGCAGTTCCATTGCTATTGTTCCCTGCCCTGCCATCACATCGTAATCATCGAACGGGTGAATATACACACCTCCGCTCAATAATTCATATTCCTTGGAAGCTTGATAAGCTTCTTGAAAACTTTCTCCAGTGAGTACGACTTCTGCTCCATAATTTCTCGTCGCATGTACTTTGGCTAATGGTGTTTCTTCTGGCATAAAGATTTTTGCTTTCGCACCAAGCTTTCTGGCTGCATAGGCAACTCCTTGTGCATGATTACCAGCAGAAGCGGTTATTACACCTCTTTTCAATTCTTCCTTCGACAATTGCATTAGCTTGAAGCTTGCTCCACGAAATTTAAATGCTCCCGTTTTCTGTTGATTCTCCATCTTGCAGTACACTTTTTTTCCTACCATATCATCAATTGTATGCGAAGTCAGGAGCGGTGTTTGATGAACGATTGGTGCCAACCGCTTCCAAGCTTGATAAATTTTTTCGCCAGTTAATAAATCCCCAAGAAAGCCACACTCCTTATGATCAGTTTCTTCCTATATATATTAATCTTTTTTGTACAACAAATATTATTTTCCTGATTTTCCTAGTTTACAATATTTATCTTTTAAGCTTTTTGATTTTCAAATGTTGTTATCTTTTCTTCCAATAATAAAGTTAAAGCAATATCATCCCAACCATTAATAAGTTTCTCTTTATGGTAAGAAGGTATATCAAAGTTTACAACCGTACCATCATTATCTTTAATTGTTTGCTCTTCTAAATCAACTTCAAGATGAAGTTCCTCATTTTCAGCCTTTGCCTGCCAAGTATTTATTTGTTCTTCATCACTCTTGATGAGAATAATCCCATTCTTCAATGCATTATTGTAAAAAATATCTGCAAAGCTTGGAGCGATAATAACTTTGAATCCGTAGTCTGCCAACGCCCATGGTGCATGCTCCCTTGAGGATCCGCACCCGAAATTCTCCCCCGTCAGCAAAATGGATGCTCCTTCATATTTTGGGTTATTCATACTGAATTCTTGGTTTAATGTACCGTCATCATTGAAACGCCAATGGTAAAAGAGGAATTGACCGAACCCGGTTCGTTCAATGCGTTTTAAAAATTGTTTAGGAATGATCTGGTCCGTATCAATATTGGTACGGTTTAAGGCATAGACCAAGCCCTTATGTTGTCTTATTGCTTCCATAAGAATCCCCTTTCTAGTTAAGTACTCCTGCGTAATGACGGACGTCTACAAAACGGCCTTCCACTGCGGCTGCTGCAGCCATTTCAGGACTTACCAGGTGAGTTCTTGCACGGTTGCCTTGGCGTCCTTCGAAATTTCGGTTGGAAGTTGAAGCACAGCGTCCCCCTGGAGGAACAATGTCATCGTTCATTCCCAAACACATGCTGCATCCAGAATCACGCCATTCAAATCCTGCTTCTTTAAATATTTTGTCAATGCCTTCTGCTTCAGCTTGAAGTTTGACACTAAAGGAACCTGGAACGACGATAGCCTTCACATGGTCCTTCACTTTTCTGCCTTCTACAATCTTGGCTGCTTTTCGTAAATCACTTAGTCTGGAGTTCGTGCAAGAACCGATGAATACATGATCGATTTCAATAGAAGTAATCGGTTGGTTCTCTTCCAATCCCATATACTCAAGTGCACGCTTCACTTCATCCGCATTATCCGATTCAGAAATTCGAGGTGTCGCTCCGCTGACTGGGACACCCATCGATGGATTGGTCCCCCAAGTCACTTGTGGTTCCACCTCACTCGCATCAATCACAACAGTATGGTCATATTCCGCACCCTCATCTGTTGCCAAAGCCAACCACTCTTGGCTTACCTTTTCAAATTCTTCCCCTTTAGGAACATATTCTCTGCCACGTAAGAATTCAATTGTCGTGTCGTCAGGGCTGATTAAACCAGCTCGAGCGCCTCCTTCAATCGACATGTTGCAGATCGTCATCCGTTCCTCCATAGTTAATTTACGAATTGCATCTCCTGTATATTCCATAATATATCCTGTTCCGAAACGGACTCCAAATTTAGCAATGATAGCTAAGATTAAGTCTTTCGCTGTCACCCCTGGTCCAAGGTCACCTTCCACTTTGACATTCATCGTTTTGGGACGATCTTGCCAAATGGTTTGGGTTGCAAGTACATGCTCCACTTCACTCGTTCCAATCCCGAATGCTATCGCTCCAAAAGCACCATGGGTTGATGTATGACTATCTCCACAAACAATCGTCTTTCCCGGTTGCGTCAATCCGAGTTGTGGACCAATAACATGTACAATCCCCTGATCGGGGTGAAACATATCAGCCAGTTTGATGCCAAACTCCTCACAGTTCTTTCTCAATGTTTCCATCTGTTGGCGTGAAATCTCATCCTTGACCACTTCGCGATTTTTTGTCGGAACATTATGGTCCATCGTTGCATATGTTAAGTCTGGTCTGCGAACTTTTCGGTTCGCTAAGCGCAGACCTTCAAACGCCTGAGGAGATGTGACTTCATGAACGAGATGCTGATCAATATACAATAAGTCCGGCTTGCCTTCCTCCCGATGAACTACGTGTTGTTCCCAAACTTTTTCAATAATTGTTTTTGGTTTCCCCATCTTCCTCACCTCAACTAAAGATAAATCAAACATACGTTAGACAAATGCTATCCGAAATACTTCGAGTGGACAAATTCTCCACAACTAATTCCGTCATTTCCTTTGTGGATACTAATGTTCCATCTTTAACTTGAAGGTCTGCGGTATGATAACCTTGCTCCAATGCCTCATTCACTGCCCGTTCAATCTCATTTGCCTCGGCATCAAGACCGAAGGAATTTCTCAGCATAAATGCCGCTGAAAGGATCATCCCTAATGGATTGGCAATTCCTTTTCCGGCGATATCTGGAGCAGAACCGTGAATCGGTTCATATAAGCCCACCCCATCTTCTCTTACACTTGCAGATGGCAGGAGACCTAATGATCCAGGAATCACTGAAGCCTCATCACTTAAAATATCACCAAACAGATTCTCCGTTACAATCGTATCGAAGTGTGCAGGATTCGTAATGAGTTTCATCGCTGCCGCGTCGACCAGCACATGCTCTACGGTGACCTCTGGATATTCATTTGACTTCATATCTACAATTTCTCGCCACATCCGGCTTGATTCGAGTACATTCGCTTTATCAACAGATGTAAGATGTTTTTGTCTAGTCATCGCAGTTTCAAAGGCCTTTTCAATAATTCTTTCCATTTCATAGCGCTCATAACTTAGAGTATCTACGACAGAGTTGCCGTTATTTCTTCTTTCACTGGGTTTACCGAAATATAATCCACCTGTCAGCTCACGAATTATTAGGATGTCACTGCCTGACACAATATCCTCTTTCAACGGAGATGCATGAGTAAGCGCAGGAATGATTTTGATTGGACGTAAATTAGCAAATAATCCAAGGCTTTTACGTATTTTTAATAGTCCCTGTTCAGGTCTATTATGCACCGGCTGATCATCCCATTTCGGTCCTCCCACAGCACCTAAAAGAATTGCGTCTGCATGTTCGGAGGCTTTCAACGTTTCCTCCGGGAGGGGTTCACCATACGCATCAATTGCTGCTCCGCCAATTGCATGCTCATGAAAAATAAAAGTGTGATCAAATTCTTCAGCAATCACCTGTAATACCTCTTTTGCACTCTCCATAATCTCTCTGCCGATGCCATCACCTGGAAGCAAAACAATCTGCTTTTTCATGTTCGGTCTCCCCTTCCTTAAATTTTATTGCACTCTCAATTTAGTCATTGAGTTACAGTTTCCTGCTTCTTCACTGTACTGTGTTTCGTTATATAACGGTTCACCGCATTTAAGAATGCATTAGCAGATGCCATCAACACATCCTGATGAGATCCTCTGCCGTTCATTACTTCTCCATTCACACTTAATTGCACATATGCCTCAGCGAGAGCATCTTTTCCTCCGCCTACCGAGTTTAGTTGATAATTGATCAAGTTCAGTTCTTCTTCTATTAAACTATCTATCGTTTTATATAGAGCTTCTACACTACCATTACCAGTCAAAGCCGCTTCCAATTCATCTTTTTCCGGAGTAATCAACCTGACCACTGCGGTTGGAGTATTTGCAGTCCCATAATAAACTTGGAAACTATTCAACTCGTATTTATCTACTTGTTTCGAATCAGTCTTGATTTCCATAATGATGGTATAAATATCATCATCAGTCACTTCTTTATTATGATCGGTCAATGCTTTAAATTTAGTGAATGCATCCTGTAGTTCTATCTCAGTCAGTTCAATGCCGATCTCCTGGACTTTTTCTTTAAATGCATGTCGTCCAGAATGCTTACCTAGAAACAGTGTATTCGCTTCTTGTACGCCGACCATTTCAGGTGTAATGATTTCATAGGTTTCCACATGTTTCAGTACACCGTCCTGATGAATTCCTGATTCATGGCTAAAGGCATTACGTCCGACGATCGCCTTATTCGCCTGCACATGCATACCTGTAAGTTTTGAAACAAGGTCACTCGTCCGCTTAATCTCATTCAATACGAGGTTTGTTTGGTAAGGGTAAAAGTCGGAACGGATTTTCAATGCTACCGCGATTTCCTCTAAAGAAGCATTACCGGCACGTTCACCAATACCGTTGATGGCGCCTTCTACCTGTGTTGCTCCATTTTCAACTGCAGCGATGGAATTGGCTACAGCCATTCCGAGGTCATCATGACAGTGGCAGGACAAAGTGACTTGATCAATATTAGGCACATTTTCTTTCATGAATTTAAACATGTTCCCATATTCCGCTGGTGTCGAATAACCAACAGTATCTGGAAGGTTGATTACCGTAGCCCCGGCATCAATTACTTTTTCGATGATTTCTGCAAGAAAGTTCAAATCGGAACGTGATGCGTCTTCTGCTGACCATTGGACCTCATCAAATCTCTCTTTTGCATATCGGACCATTTCTACAGACGTTGCAATCACTTCTTCAGGAGTCTTGCGTAATTTATATTCCATGTGAATTGGTGAAGTTGCCAAGAAGATATGGATTGCAGGCTTGGCTGCTCCTTTTAAGGCTTCCCAAGCTGTGTCGATATCCGATTTTACAGTACGTGCCAAAGCAATTACAGAAGTAGATTTGATTGTATCGGCGATAGCTTTCACTGCTTGGAAATCACCTTTGGAAGAAGCAGGGAATCCTGCTTCTATCCGGTCTACTCCTAAACGTTCCAGTTGTTTTGCTATCTCCAATTTTTCTTGTTGGTTAAGGTTGACCCCTGGTGATTGTTCACCATCTCTCAGGGTCGTATCGAAAATTTTAATTCTTGACATATTCCTTCACTTCCTTCTGTTTGTCTTGGATGGGCTGTTTCACAAATGGCATAAGGTCCCTAAGCTCTCTTCCTACCTGTTCAATTGGATGATTGTTCTCCGCTCGATTGATTGCATTAAATTGTGGACGTCCTGCCTGGTTTTCTAAGATCCACCCTTTAGCAAATGCACCCGTTTGAACATCTTTTAGGATTTCTTGCATTCTTTCTTTTGTTTCCTCATTGATCACTCGTGGACCTGATACGAAATCACCCCATTGTGCAGTATCGGAAATGGAATAACGCATGTTTTCCAGTCCACCTTCATAAAGCAAGTCAACGATAAGCTTCATTTCATGTAAACATTCAAAGTAGGCAACTTCTGGTTGGTAACCTGCTTCGGTAAGGGTTTCGAATCCTGCTTTAATCAAGCTTGTTACTCCACCACAAAGCACTGCTTGCTCACCGAATAAATCAGTCTCTGTTTCTTCCTGGAAAGTTGTTTCCAGAACTCCGGCACGTGCAGCTCCAATTGCTTGAGCATAAGCTAGGGCAACATCTTTCGCTTGGCCGGTTACGTCTTGGTAAACCCCGTATAACGCTGGGACACCAGCTCCTTCTTCATACGTTCTTCTAACTAAATGTCCAGGGCCTTTAGGAGCAACTAGGAATACATCAACATTCGCAGGAGGCACTACTTGTGAGTAATGGATATTGAATCCATGAGCAAATGCTAAAGCACTTCCCTCTTTTAAGTTTGGTTTAATACTTGCTTCATAGACTTTCGCTTGAGCTTCGTCCGGAAGTAAAATCATCACGACATCCGCTTGCTTAACAGCTTCATCCACTGGATATACAGTAAAACCATCTTCTTCCGCTTTCGCTTGTGATTTCCCAGCTCGTAAACCAATCACTACTTCGTACCCACTGTCTCGTAAATTTTGTGCATGTGCGTGACCTTGAGATCCATATCCTACAATTGCAATTTTTTTCCCTTCTAATACTGTGTTGTTGATATCCTTTTCATATAATACTTTTGCCATAATAAATCTCCCTCTCCTAATAAGTTTTTTATTTTATATAGTAAATGTGCTTACTTCCGCTAAATGTGGTTTGACTTGCTGACCTCTAAGTAATGCAGTCACTCCGGTTCTGGCAATTTCCTTAATGCCATATGGTTTGAGGAGTGTGATGAACGCATCCACTTTATCTGTTTTACCAGTTACTTGGATCGTCATTGTTTCTTTACTGACATCCACGACCGTCCCTCGAAACGGAGCAATGATCCCTTGTATTTCTGCTCTGACTTGGCTTCCTGCAGCTACTTTCACAAGTGCAAGTTCACGAGCAACAATTGATTTTTCTGTGATGTCAGATACTTTTACTACGTCAATTTGCTTGTGGAGCTGTTTAGTCAATTGCTCCAGTTTATTTTCATCCTCGACGTTTACAACAAATGTCATCTTCGCGAGCCCTTCTGCTTCCGACTCTCCTACCGTAATGCTCTCAATATTGAAGTGCCGTTTTGAAAACATTCCGGTAATTCTGTTTAAAACACCACCGCGATTTTGTACGGTACAGCTGATTATCCGTTTCACGGCTTCACCCCCACCATTTCATTGATGCCTTTACCAGGCGCCACCATCGGCATCACCTTTTCCTTCCAGTCGATCCGGAAATCGACAAGCACCGGTCCATCATAATCGAATACCTCTTCCAATACTGCCGGTACATCTTTTTCCTTATGGACGAGCACACTCTTAATACCATAACCTTCTGCCAGTTTTAAAAAGTCTGGATTTTGAGTGAATAATGAGCTGGAGTAACGCTCGCCATGGAACTCTTCTTGCCATTGTCTAACCATTCCTAGTGCTTCGTTATTAATGATAAATATTTTGATTGGTAGCTTCCGTTCTGAAATGACTGCCAATTCTTGAATTGTCATTTGAAATCCACCATCACCGACAATCGAAATGACTAAATCATCTGGTCTGCCAAGTTGAGCACCAATCGCAGCCGGAAGTCCGAATCCCATCGTTCCGAGTCCTCCTGATGTGACCCAGTTATGTGGGTTGTTAAATAGATAAAATTGAGCTGCCCACATCTGATGCTGTCCAACATCTGTTGTAATGATCGCTTTTCCATCAGATGCTTCATGCATCTGCTCGATGAGCCACTGTGGTGAAATGGTCTCATCATTTCGGTTGTACCAGTATGGATTATTTACTTTGCTAGCCATCAGCTTCGTCAACCATTCACTTATTTGCGGTTTTTTGACGTCCATTTCAAGCAAAGCTTGTAATGCCTTTTTAGCGTCTGCTACGATAGGTACTTCCGTTCGGATGATTTTTCCGATTTCTGCTGGATCAATATCGATATGGACTACTTTTGCTCCTGGAGCAAAGTTGGCCACCTTTCCAGTTAACCGGTCATCAAAACGTGCTCCGATATTGATGAGTAAGTCCGCCTCGTAGATTGCCATGTTCGCTGTATATGTCCCGTGCATGCCTCCCATCCCAAGAAACAACTCGTGTTCACCCGGAAAACTTCCTAACCCTAGTAACGTATTGACTACCGGCAATTCATGCCGTTCTGTAAACTGAAGCAGTAAATCCGCTCCGTCAGCTAACAATACACCTGCTCCAGCTAATAAGATTGGCCGTTCAGCTTCTTCCAAAAGATGGACCAGCTTCTGAAGTTGCATTACATTAGGTTCGACCGTTGGCTGATATCCTGGTAAATTGATCGTGTTATCCGTATTGGCAAATGTCATCTCCGCCGAGATATTTTTTGGAATATCGATTAGTACTGGTCCTGGTCTGCCTGTCGTCGCAATATAAAATGCTTCGTTTATGATACGTGGCAGTTCTCTTGCATCATGGACTTGATAATTATATTTCGTAATCGGTGTCGTTAATCCCATCACATCAGCTTCCTGGAAAGCATCTGTCCCGATTACACCTTGCGCCACTTGACCGGTGATAATCACGAGCGGCAAAGAATCCATCATTGCATCCGTAATACCTGTAATCAAGTTCGTTGCACCGGGACCCGAGGTGGCTAGCACGACTCCAGGCTTTCCAGTCACTCGTGCATAACCTTCCGCCGCATGGATTGAGCCCTGCTCATGGCGACAAAGGATGTGTTCAAAGGGAAAATCATGGCGGAACATCGCATCATAAATCGGTAATACAGCTCCACCAGGATATCCAAACACTTTCTCAACTTCGGCTTCCACCAACGCTTCAATGAGCAGATCAGCCCCCGTTACGAACTCCTTTCCAACTTCCGACCTTTGACTAGCTTTTACCGCCATTCGTATACCTCCCTCAATTTCCTAAAATAATTTGATTGAATACAAAAAAGACGCTTCCCACCCCACAACAATGCCTAACCGCAATGTCTACTGGGGCGAAAAGCGTCTACTTTTCACGGTACCACCCATATACACAGCATCCTCACGAATACTGCCTCATCAAGCTGCATCAGCTTGATTTGATAACAGGTACAATGGCTGCACCTGACCTAGCCTAATGAGTCTAAGAAAGACCGTTCAGCTAAGCACTCAGAGATGATGTCAGAACAATAGGTACTTCTGGGCTTCCAGCAACCCCAGATCTCTGTGAGTACCATTACCATGTTCCTTTATTCCCGTCATCGATTTGTGATATGAAATTTATAAGTTCGTCGGCTACGGGTAATGTTTTTTCTTAACCTGTCTAGCCAACTGTTTTTAACGTTTAATGATATTGCCGTTTATCATACAATGCTTTTTTCAAAAGGTCAACCGTTTTTCGCAAAGTTTTTTGATACTTTTGATAAGTCTATTAAATTGTTTGCGCTTACATCATTGTCGTTGTCACACTTTTTAGTTTAATAAATAAACTTAATTTTTTTCTGATTTTTTTATTTTCTGAGGGCTATCGTAGTACGTTTCGTTTGAAGCATTCTCATATTTTCCAAGAAATTGTCATCACTGTTAAACATATAGTATTTTAGGATTTTCACGTACCGGAGACATTTATTTTAAAACAAAAAAATAACCCAGGAATTCACCCTGGGTTATTTTCTATCTTTAGCGATTTAAGTAATCCGTGACAGCACCTTTTGATGCACTAGTCACATTATGTGCATATTTACCCAATACGCCTTTTTTATAAAGCGGTGGCGCTACCCACTCGCTGCGGCGTCTTTCTATTTCTTCTTCGGACACATCGAAAGAAAGTACCATTTCTTCCGTATCGACAGTCACCATATCTCCCTCTCGAAGCAAAGCAATCGGACCGCCAACTTGAGCTTCTGGCGCAATATGACCTACCACCAAGCCGTGAGTCCCGCCAGAAAAACGTCCATCCGTTAAGAGTGCTACTTTCTCTCCAAGCCCTTTACCTACTAGTATACTAGAAATGGATAACATTTCCGGCATTCCTGGACCACCTTTTGGACCGACATAACGAATGACAAGAACGTCCCCTTCTTTGATCTCGTCATTCATGACAGCTTTCGTTGCAGCTTCCTCTGTATCAAATACACGAGCTGGACCTGTATGGCGAGTAACTTTAACTCCAGATACTTTCGCAACTGATCCTTCAGGAGATAGGTTACCTTTCAGAACAATCAATGGTCCATCCTTTCGTTTTGGTTTATCAAGAGGCATGATTACCTGTTGCCCCTCCGCCAGATCAGGGACATCTTTTAAGTTTTCAGCCAATGTTTTCCCAGTGACTGTCAAACAATCACCATGCAAATAGCCGTTTTCTAGTAATAATTTCATAACAGCTGGAACTCCGCCAACTTTGTACAAATCTTGGAAAACGTATTTTCCACTAGGTTTCAAATCTGCTAAATGCGGTACTTCTTTCTGGATGCGTGCAAAATCATCAATCGTTAGATCAACTTCAATGGCATGCGCAATCGCAAGCAAATGAAGGATCGCGTTGGTAGAACCACCAAGTGCCATTACGACAACAATAGCATTTTCAAACGCTTCTTTTGTCATAATGTCTTTCGGGAAGATACGTTTCTCTATTAATTTATAGACTGCTTTACCTGCTTCTTTCGAGTCGATCCACTTATCTTTAGACTCAGCCGGATGAGATGAGCTTCCAGGTAAACTCATTCCAAGTGCTTCTACCGCGGATGCCATCGTATTTGCTGTATACATTCCGCCACAAGCACCTGCACCAGGACAGGCTGCACATTCAATATCCCTTAATTCGTCATCACTTATTTCACCTTTATTATTTTTTCCGACACCTTCAAATACAGAAACGAGATCAATATCTTTTCCGTTCAGATTCCCCGGAGAAATCGTTCCACCGTAAACAAAGACGGAAGGAATTTCGGCATTAGCTATTGCAATCATACAGCCAGGGATATTTTTATCACATCCACCAAATGCAACGAGCCCGTCCAAGTTCTCAGCACCAACTACGGTTTCAATCGAGTCGGCGATGATTTCCCGACTTGGCAGGGAGTAACGCATGCCTTGTGTACCCATGGAAATACCATCTGATACCGTGATGGTGTGGAAAAGAAACGGTACTGCTCCAGCCTCACGCACCCCTTCTCTTGCATTTTTTGCTAGAGATCCTAGATGGACGTTACATGGGGTGACATCACTTTCCGAATCGGCAACCCCAACCATTGGTTTTTTAAAATCTTCATCAGTAAGTCCTACTGCCCGGAGCATCGCCCGGTTTGGTGAGCGCATTTTACCATCAAATGCTTGACTCTTTATTCTTAGATCCTTTGTCATTTTTTCTCCACCCTTCATTTTCGAATCATTATAAGATTAATTTTCAAATATTTCAATGTATTATTTTGTTTTACGCTTTAGTAAACTCTCGAAATAAGTCGACAAATCAAGCATTTTGACGCACTGAAAATTTTTTCCTTCCAAAAGAAAAATCGTGTTGTCCTGAACGAACAACACGATTTATTATGAATTTATACGATCGAGTAAAGGCAAAAGGTCCATCAACTCATTTATTTCATATTCGGGCCTCACTTTTTCAGCTATAGCTCCTTTTCGATTAATCCAAACCGAAGTGATTCCTGTCCTCACTGCTCCTAGAATATCTGTATTTAGATTATCCCCTACCATCAGCACATCTTCTTTATCTTTTTCCACTAACTCTAAAACATGTTCAAAGATAGATGTATCTGGTTTCCCTCTACCAAATTCTCCAGAGATCACAATATGTTCAAAATATGGTGCGAGGGTTGGAGTAAGCTCAAGTTTTAAGTTTTGAAGTGCAGGAGAACCATTCGTCAATAAAACCATTTCATACTTGTCTTTTAACGCATCAAGTAATTGAATAGTATCCAGATAAAGTCTAGCAGTCTTTTTTCTCATCTCTGGAAAAGTTTCACCAAGCTCTTCTCCAAAGGCCGGATCATCAACCCCTAAATCTTCCAAACCCTTGGTCCATGAATCCTTACGGTATGTCGGCGCCAATTTTCGTAGTTCAGGGAACATCCCACCTTCATCTGGAAATTCTCCCCAAAGCCCTTCAAATGGATTGATGCCAATCATCTTTGTAAATTCATATGTAGGATAATCCGCATATATTATTCTCGCATTCG
Source organism: Oceanobacillus luteolus (assembly GCF_042678205.1). NCBI lineage: Bacteria > Bacillati > Bacillota > Bacilli > Caryophanales > Bacillaceae > Oceanobacillus > Oceanobacillus luteolus. The sequence goes on along the minus strand of NZ_JBHUDE010000046.1, from coordinate 4,984 downwards.
CTCTTACCCGCTCTTCCAGTTCCTGAGGATCTAGATTATATTTCTCCGCAGCAACATTACAAGTCTCTTCAAAAGCATCTTTTACACTCTTTTCATCCCAAAGCAATGTATCATCAAGATCAAAAATTATTGTCTTAATCACAACTTCTTCTCCCTTCGTATAGTTCCGATACTTTTACTCTAGCATAATATCGATTTAGGTTCACTTGGCAATATATTATAAGTGCTAAATGGTGAAATGTTATCGAATATCACTTCATCATCCTCACTAGCGCTATATATCAACGATTATTCAACTATTTTTAGAAAGATTCATCTATGCATGTAAAACTACTGAATAAACAATAAACTTAAAAAAATAGCCTCTTGCCAAATTTCAAAAAATATCTTATGATTAAGAGAACTTTTCAGGATAAGGAGATAGAGATATGGAAGAACAGTCAATACAAGTTGAGTTGAGCACAGCAAAGAAGGAAAAACCACAGACTGATCAATTAGAATTTGGCAGAACATTTACGGATCACATGTTTGTGATGGATTATTCTGTTACGGACGGGTGGCATAATGCTAAAATTCTACCATATCAGCCAATTTCGGTTGACCCTGCTGCAATGATTTTTCATTATGGACAATCGGTTTTTGAAGGATTAAAGGCATTCCGTACTCCATCTGGTGAGGTTCAGCTGTTTCGTCCTAGAAAAAACTTTGAAAGAATGAACAAATCAAATGAGCGCCTTGTAATTCCTCCAATTGATGAGGATTTTGTTTTACAAGCACTGAAAAAACTAATTGAAATTGATCAAGATTGGGTACCGGATACGGAAGGGACTTCACTTTACATTCGCCCATTTGTTTTTGCAACGGAGCCGTTTTTAGGCGTCGCCCCATCTCATCAATATAAATTTATGATCATCCTATCCCCGGTCGGATCTTACTATAAAGAAGGCATCAATCCGGTGAAAATCGCTGTGGAAGACACTTATGTGCGCGCGGTTAAAGGTGGAACAGGAGAGGCTAAAACTGGCGGTAACTATGCTTCAAGCCTTATCGCTCAAGAAGTGGTCTCCAAAAAAGGATATACTCAAGTGCTCTGGTTGGATGGAGTGGAGAAAAAATACATTGAAGAAGTTGGTAGTATGAACGTCTTCTTCAAGATTGATGGAGAAGTTGTAACTCCGAAATTGAATGGAAGTATTCTAGCGGGGGTAACTCGAGATTCGGTCATTCAATTGTTGAAACACTGGGACGTTCCAGTCGTCGAACGCAGAATAGGCATGCAGGAACTCGCAGATGCCCATGAGGCCGGATTACTTGAAGAAGCATTCGGTTCCGGAACAGCTGCAGTCATTTCACCAATTGGTGCGTTAGGATGGAATGGAAAAGAGTACACCATCAACGGTGGAAAAACGGGTGAAATTTCTAAGAGGATATACGATACGATCACGGGCATCCAATACGGAAAACTCGAAGATCCACTAAACTGGGTGGAGCCCATCACTAGTAAAGCAAAAGTTAATCAATAATCTAAAAAGTTAACTCTGATAATAAATCTCTAGCATTCATGCTAGAGATTTTTTTAATGTTATAACAATTTCTCTACTATTTACGTCATTCGTAGTGAATGGTAAAGTAGATACGGTAGAATATAACATTAAACTTCACACTTTGGAGGTCTTCCTAACGCCTTCACAACTTGTTAGTGAATCAAAATCAGTTTTTACGGTCTGCTTCCCTTCACACATATGCTGGAATATTACAGACCGTTAATGCGTAGGAAAGGAAAACTTGGATGCATACAAAAAATCAACTACTACAATATTACTACATCATCCTTGGTGCAACGATCGTTGGTTTAACGTACAATATGTTCCTGTTACCAGCAAAACTCGCAGCAGGCGGAATATCCGGCATCAGTACCTTGCTGTTTGAATTGTACCATGTCAGTCCAGCACTAGTTCAATTTGCAATTAATATACCGATTTTTCTTATTGGCTGGATAACAATGGGAAAAGATTTCAGCTGGAAAACATTGCTTGGAACATTTTGGGTGCCATTTATTATCTATCTGACCGAAGATATACCACTAACGGTCACTAATCCATTGCTTAGCGCTATTTACGGTGGGATTCTTCTCGGTGTAGGACTAGGAATAGTTTATAAAGGAAATGGATCCACTGGTGGAACGGCAGCAATCGCCCAAATCATGAAACGATTTACAAATATATCAAGTGGTTACGCCCAATTTATTGTGGATGGACTTGTTGTCATCACATCCATATTTGTATTCAGCTTGGAGCTCACATTATTCGCTTTAATGACCATCTTTATTTGTAGCAAGGCAATTGATTTTGTACAGTTGCGCACTTCCGCAACCAAATTGATTGTCATCATCACCAAGGAAGAAGAGAAAATTCAACAGATTATCCGTGATGAAATTGACCGAGGGTTGACGAAAGTCCGGTCCGTCGGAGGCTATTACAACCAAGATCAGACGATGCTTCTCTGCGTTACGGAGCAGCATGAGGCTGTAACATTAAAGAAAATCCTCCAAAAAGAAACTCCCGAAGCTTTTGTGATTTTCATCAATGCTTCAGAAATCCTTGGACGTGGATTCTCCATTGATAAATATTACGGACAAAAATTGTAAAACTGGTACTCTAATAAGAGGTACCAGTTTTTCTATTATTTAAGATGAAGTTTCATTGATTTTTGCGTCTTTTCCAATAACCTTACGAATTATATCAGCTTTCAACCTATGATTTGTAACTGACATTGTTTACAAAGTTCTCATAAGCAAAGCCTTTTACTGTTTCTTCTGAGTAATACTTTAGCAGCTCGTTAATTAAGTTTGGAAATTCCCCGGCATGGCTTAAATCGTCGACAAAATTATCAATGCCATCAAAGTCTGACCCGAAACCGATATGTTTCACTCCTCCTAAAGAACAAATATGGTCAATATGCTTAATTAAATCCGAGATAGTTGCCGTATTACTGTCTTCTTTAATAAATGGTGGGTTGAATACAAGGTGAAGAAAACCACCTCTCTCGATCAATGCCTTTATCGCTTCATCAGGCAAGTTTCTTGGATGATTGCAAATTGCACGGGCATTGGAATGACTAGCGAATGGATATTTTGCGACATCAAGAACATCCCAGAATGCTCTATCAGATAGATGGGAAACATCGGTTAAGATGCCATTCTCATTATTAAGAGCAACCACTTCCTTGCCTAAAGATGTCAGCCCCCCTCCTCTTGGTTCTCCTTGTCCATCTGCGCATAGATTGGCATTGTTCCAAGTAAGTCCGACAGAGAGTACACCCAGGCGGTAAAGGGTTTCCAGCTTCATTAAGTCATTGCCGATACAATCCGCCCCCTCTAAAGTAAGCACCGCCCCTATCTCACCGGGTTTAAGATTTTTAAATTCGGAAAAACTTCTAATATGCTTCATCTCAGGATTTTTCCCTAATATTTCAGTATAAAAAAGATCCACTTGTTCCAGGGCATGCTGCCATTGTTCTGTGGTAGGAACATCAGGCAAGATAAAAATCGCAAAAAATTGTACCTTAACGCCTCCTGCAATTAGGCGTTGTACGTTCGTTTCTAATTCAGGTGCATTACGGAATTCAAGCGGTCCATCAAATTCAATTTCCCTCTTTGCCATCTGCATTTTCCAAAGTGCGTCACAGTGCGTATCAATTATTTTCATAATCATCCCCCTATCCTCTTCCCCGAAAGAATAACACTATTTAAAATAATTAATCAACCCAGAAGAGTAATTCGACAAAAATCGATGGATATATCCAAATAATGAATAATTTGCTAAAATGAAAAAAAGGAGTGTGGATGACTTGCAGCAATATAACGAAAAAGACTTTAATCAGGCATTTGAAGAAGAGACTGCCCAAGTGAATGCTGAACTCGATAAAGAAATCTTATTTGCGATGATTGGTGATGTCAACACAGGAAAGTCATCAACCATCAATCAGCTAGTTGGTGATGAGGTTGCTCAAGTCGGCGCAAGACCGGGAGAAACAACGGGAATCGATCGTTATGTATACCGTGAGAAGATTGTTTTCGTCGATACACCTGGACTAGATGATATTCAAACCAAAAACTCGGAAGAAACGTTAAAATTTTTTAAGCAAGCCGATGTCGTTTTATTTTTCCTCAATGCTGCGGGGACAGTATTATCGGAGGGGGAATTGCGCTCCTTTGAATCCATTCGAAAAACGAATAAAGATATCATCTTCGTGTTGAATAAGATAGATGCGGCGGAAGATATTCCAGGACTTGTCAGTTATATCAAAGAACATACAGGTTCCCGGTTCAAGGTGGTGCCAATATCCTCTAGAACCGGAGAGAATATCGACAAATTACGAAATGAGATTTTGGATATCCTGAAAAAAAAGCATAAAGAAATCCAATTTGCAAGACTGATTAAGGAGAAATCATCGACCGCCAATAAGTGGATTATTGGTGCATCCGGGTCTGCAGCAGCAATCGGCGCAGTGCCTATTCCGGGTTCCGATTTTGTACCTTTGACCGGGATTCAGGTTGGATTAATGGTTAGACTTGCAGCACTTTATGAAAAACCACTATCTAAAGCAAAGGCGAAGGAATTGATATTAGCGACAATCACGGGAAATATCGGAAAAACACTATTTCGACAAGTCGTTAAATTCGTGCCAGGAGCAGGGTCTGTAGCTGGTGGAAGTATTGCGGGCGGGATGACGTTGGCCCTCGGATACGCTGTAAAACATGCATATGAAAATGATATTGAACTAGATGCTAAAACATTAAAATCACTATATGAATATTTTAAAGACAAAAAGCAAAAGAAAGAAGTCGGACAATCCTCAGATTGATCCGTTAATTGTTAAGACCTGCGGTGATATGTCAAGAGTAAAATAAATGATTATTGAGTTATCAAGGTTCAATTATCTTAAAAAAGGCAACACTAAACTAACCCAGTAATATTTACAG
>NZ_JBHUDE010000045.1:0-37503 GCF_042678205.1 Oceanobacillus luteolus | reverse complement strand
GAATAACCTCCCAATCTTATATGTTTATTCTAACAATAAAAAAATAAACTGCGAAGCAAGAGCCGTACGCTCTCTCACTTACACAGTTTATTTTACACTCCCTAATTTCAAAAGAAAAAAGGTCTCCACTAAGTTATTGAACTTAGTGGAGACCTTTTATTATGCGAATAAATCATATAATTTAGCTTACCTCATTAGTTTCTAACTTGCCCATTCCCTTTGATTTGGAACTTATTTGAAGTTAATGCTTCCAGCCCCATTGGTCCTCTAGCATGTAATTTTTGTGTGCTGATCCCGATTTCTGCTCCAAATCCAAATTCAAATCCATCCGTAAAACGGGTTGAAGCGTTGTGATAAACAGCTGCTGCATCAACTTGCTGCAAGAACTTTTCAGCATGTGCATCTGTTTCTGTAATAATAGCTTCAGAGTGCTTTGTTCCGTATTGATTAATATGCTCGATTGCTTGTTCTACTGTATCCACCAATTTCACGCTGATCGCATATCCGAGGTATTCGGTGCCCCAGTCTTCTGCAGTTGCTTCTTTAGCGATAGGATATACATTACGCACGTTTTCGCCAGCATAAATCTCAACCCCATTGGAACTTAATTTCTTTAAAAGTTCCTCCCCATGTTTCGTGAACCATGTGTTGTCAATCAAGAGGGATTCGATAGCATTACAAACGGACGGGCGCTGAAGTTTTGCGTTTAAAACAATTTGTTCTGCCATTTCCTTTTCTGCTGTCTTATCGATGAATACATGGCAGTTACCAGCCCCGGTTTCAATTACTGGAACGGATGCTTCCCGTACTACTGTATCAATTAGGTTCTTACCACCTCTTGGGATAAGAACATCTATATATCCATTTAAATTGAATAATTCCTTCGCTGTTTCTCGATTAGTATCTTCGATTAATTGTACAGCATGAACCGGCAGTGTACTTTTCTCCAATGCAGTATGAATGGAGTTGACTAATGCCATGTTGGAATATTTTGCGGAAGAGCTGCCTCTAAGGATTACTGCATTTCCAGTTTTTAATGTCAGAGCTGCTGCATCTACTGTCACATTTGGTCTCGCTTCATAAATCATCGCTACAACACCAATTGGCACACGCTTTTCTTCGATCGTTAATCCATTTTCTTTAGGGATTGTTGTTAATGTTTCACCTATTGGGTCGGTGAGCTCAATAATTTGGTGGATTGCTGCGGCAATTGCTTCCAATCTTTCTTCATTCAGCATAATCCGGTCAAGTACAGATGCAGGAATATCCTTTTCTTTACCTGCTACAAGATCCCTTTCATTTTCTTGAAGAATGATAGCCTTGTCTAAAATCAGTTGTTCTGCAATTAATGCTAATGCATCATTTTTTTCTTTCGTTGTTGCTGCTGACATAAGGTAACTTGCTGTTTTAGCGGCTTTTCCTTTTTGAATCACTTCACTCATGATAATACCTCCCCCATTTTATGTTTACTTACCCAGCCATCGCGATGGATTACCTCGATGGAAGGTGTAATTTCATTAATATCTCGTTCCAGGTACCTCTTAATTTCCTTGTTTAATTCAACAGAGGAACAACTTACTTCACCCTTACCAAGTAAATCATGAATGCCATAGACCTCGACAACATCTCCTTTCTCAAAAGTCCCACTGCTCTTAATTACTCCGGCAGAGAGTAGACTACTTCCTCGCTGAGATATTGCTTCCTCCGCTCCTTGGTCAATATAAATCTTACCTGTCGACTCCGAGTGGAGCGCAATCCATTGCTTTCTCGTGTTGATTGGTACCTTGGAATGACTAGCAATATAAGTTCCATCACCATTTCCTTCTAAGGCTTGTATCAGTTTATCCGGACCTTTACCATGCCCGATAAAGACAGGAATCCCTAGTGATGTTGCGGTTTTAGCCGCCATTAATTTCGATTTCATTCCACCTGTTCCAACTTTGGAGCCACCTGAATCTGCAGCTTGAATCATTTCATTTGATATTTTTTGGATGAATTCATATTTATACGCTGAAGGATCAGTCTTTGGATTTCCACTATAGATGCCATTGATGTCCGTTAAAATAATGAGTTGGTCGGCATGAATAAAGCCACTGACCAAAGCGGATAGCATATCGTTATCTCCAAACGTCAATTCTGCAATCGATACGGTATCATTCTCATTAATGATTGGTAAAATACCCCTATCCAATAGTTCTGTTATCGTTGCATACGCATTCCGGTAGCGTTCACGATTGGAGAAGTCATCTCTTGTCAACAATAGCAATGCTGCTGTTATATCATAAGCACTTAATTTCTCCAGATAAGATTGAATCAATAAACTTTGACCAATAGCTGCTGCGGCTTGCCTACCTTTTAAAGTAACCGGTCTAGATGAATAACCAAGTCCCCGGAAACCTGCAGCAACGGCGCCAGAAGTTACAAGGATAACTTCATGATTTGCTTTACGAAGCATAGCCAGTGCATCTACATGATTTCCCAATTTTTCTTGATCAATTTCCCCTTTTTCATTTGTAAGGGAACTGCTTCCTATTTTGACTACAATCCGTTGTTTTTGCATTATGGTCACCTCTATTATTTCTGATAAAACTCTCATAAGGATGTTAGATACGAGATACTGTTAGGAATCAAATTAAATACAAAAAAGCCCATTCATCCTATAAGCATAAGGACGAAAGGGCTTGCTTCCGCGGTACCACCATTACTTGAATGGCGCACAAAATCTGTGCACATTCCACTTAAACAATAACGCTTGTTCGGCGCCCATGTTTTGGCATGGGACTCTAAAGGTAGGTTCGGCAGGCTGTCTACGATGGAATCTTTCAGCTAATAAATTCCACTCTCTTTCATAGCAGGGACTACTTACTGATCCTTTATCAACGTTCCAATATATTGTTTACTATTATGGCTAGGATTGGTTGAAATGTCAATAGGTATCGTGCCGCTTCTAGGGGAGTGTTCACAGTCTTCGCACATTTACAGCTCGAATTGCTCCAAGTGACCTCCACTTAACTTATGGAAAGTTTCTAGTTTATGTAAATAATCAGTGATTTCTTATAAATCAATCTTTAATGTTAGGATATTTTACCAAAAACCTATTTTTTATATATGAAATAAGGATTTTACGAATAATACGCGAACGTTTATTGTTTATTATTAATTAATGTTCGTATCTTGTATTGACGAATACGAGCCATGGTGTTACTATAAGTTAGTAAAAATTAAATAAACATTCTCGTATAATATTGGGGATATGGCCCGAAAGTTTCTACCAAGCTACCGTAAATAGCTTGACTATGAGGTTGTGTATATAAATTTGGAGATAAAACTGAGATAAGACTGTCACATCTCCATCTACCTTCCTGAAGTCAAGCACCGGTAAAACACGGTGCTTTTTTTAATTTTTACAAACATCATGATTAACAGAGGAGATAATTTCGATGAATAAAAGTACAAAGAAATTCGCAATGATCTTATTAATTGCATTCATAACAGCTGTTTTGGCAGCTTGTGGCAGTGATTCAGCTAATGACAATGAAGCGGATGCTGGAGCTGATGAAGAAGGTTTGAAAATTGCAATCATAACAAGTCCTTCCGGTGTTGATGATGGAAACTTCAATGAAGATAACTATAATGGAATTTTGCAGTTTATCGAAAATCATCCAGATGCAACAGTAAAAGCTGTTAGAGAAGAATCTGGTGATCCAGCCGCTGCAGTTCAAGCGGTAGCAGATATCGTGGCAGATTACGATGTAATTATAACACCTGGATTCCAATTTGCTGGAGTTTCAAGCATCGCGGTAGAGAATCCTGATAAAATGTTCATTTTAAATGACTCCGAGCCAGCTCCTGTAGATGGCCAAACTGATTTCGATAATATTTATGCGATGAACTTCGCTGAACAAGAAAGTGGTTTCTTTGCAGGAATTGCAGCTGCACTGGAAACTAAAACAAATAAAGTAGCCGTTGTAAATGGTATTGCTTATCCTTCCAATGTAAACTATCAATTTGGTTTTGAATCAGGCGTTAATTATGCTAATAAAGTTTATGGTAAAGATGTTGAACTTGTTGAACTATCAGGTTATGCAGGGACTGATGTAACAGGTGAAGATGTTGGTGGAAACTACGCAGGATCTTTTGCAGACGAACCAACTGGTAAGGTAATCGGAAATGCCTTGATTAAAGAAGGCGCGGATATCATATTTGTAGCTGCAGGTGGTACCGGTAATGGAGTGTTCACAGCAGTTAAGGAAGCTAAAGACGATGTGAAAGTAATTGGTGTCGACGTTGACCAATATGATGAAGGTGCTAATGGTTCTGAAAATATCGTATTAACTTCTGGTGTGAAATTCATGGCAATGAATATTGAAAGAGCGTTGAATTCTATCGTCGATGGAACATTTGAAGGCGGAAATGTGGTTCTTCATGCAGATACAGATTCAACTGGTTATATAAAAGAAGAAGGCCGTCATCAACTATCTGACGATACGCTAAGTAAATTGGATGAAGCTTACGAGTTAGTGAAAGATGGTACGGTTGTACCTGCATCTAACTTCAATGAGCATTCTCCAGAAGATTTTCCAGGACTTTAAAATTTATTAGAAACACAATATTAGTAGAAGTTTATCAAAACCCTAACAGTTGTTTTTATTCAGGGAATGATGAACTTCTATTATTTTTCCTATTACAGGCTGAGGAAGGAGAAAGAATAATGTCTGATTATATAGTAGAAATGAAACATATAACCAAACGATTTCCTGGAATAGTTGCGAATGACGATGTATCCCTCGGTATTAAAAAGGGGGAAATATTTGCCCTGCTTGGTGAAAATGGTGCAGGTAAATCAACATTGATGAGTATCTTAAGCGGTATGTACGAACCGGATGAAGGCGAAATCTATATACGTGGAGAGAAGGTTCAAATCAAATCACCGAACCATGCAGCCAACCTGAATATAGGAATGGTCCATCAGCATTTTAAGTTGGTCGATGATTATACAATTACAGAGAATATCATCTTAGGGATGGAGCCCATCAGCAAGTTTGCTGGTCTCTTTCCGTATGTGAATATTCGAAATGCCAATCGTACAATCGAGGAATTGTCGAAGAGCTTTGGCTTGGAAGTGGATCCGAAGAAAAAAATAGCGGATCTTACGGTTTCGATGCAACAACGTGTAGAAATTTTAAAAGTGCTTTATCGCGAAGCTGAAATCCTTATTTTTGATGAACCAACGGCAGTTCTAACTCCACAAGAGATTGATTTTCTGCTAGGTATTATCGAAGGTCTGCGAAATAGCGGAAAAACAATCATATTAATTACACATAAGTTGGAAGAAATCAAAAAAGTGGCCGATCGATGTGCCGTATTAAATAAAGGTAAATTAGTTGATGTACTAGATGTAAAAACGACTTCCATCAATTTAATGGCACAATTAATGGTCGGACGTGAGGTAAGCTTTGAATCTGAAAAAGCACCTGCACAATTCAAAGAGGAAGTATTGAAAGTTGAACATTTAACAGTGAAAAATGAGGACGGCTTTGAAGTGGTGCAAGACGTTTCCTTTACGATACACGGCGGTGAGATATTTGCAATAGCGGGTGTCGCAGATAATGGACAAGTTGAGATTGCAGATGCCATTGCTGGGTTGACGAAAGCCAGTGGTGGGAAGATTTTCCTCAATGGTAAGGATATTACGCATGACAGTATTAGAAATAGAACGGAGACTGGAATCTCTTATATTCCTGAGGATCGTCAAAGATATGGACTATTTTTAGACTTTGATTTATCGACGAACCTGGGTGCGAAGCAATATTATAAAGAGCCTTTTTCCAATAAAGGCATATTAAAAAGCCTGGAATTTGAGCAATTCGGAAGTCGGCTGATTGATAAATATGATATTCGTAGTGGACAAGGGATTCACACGCAAGTTCGATCAATGAGTGGTGGTAACCAACAAAAAGCAATTATTGCCCGTGAGATCGAATTACAATCCCCGCTTATGATCTTTGTTCAGCCAACACGCGGAGTCGATATTGGTGCGATAGAAAATATTCATAATATGATTATTCAACAACGTGATCAAGGCAAAGCGATCTTGCTCGTTTCACTGGAGCTGGATGAGATTATGAATGTAGCCGATACAATCGGAGTGATCTATAATGGCCGACTGCAAAAAGTTGCAAGCAGTGAATCATTAACAACGAATGAAGTTGGCGAATATATGATGGGGGCTAGACATGAGTAAGAATAAAAAGAAAGTTAGTTTAAGTTATCGTCTATTATGGCCAATACGGAATGAGAAATGGCAACCAATTACCATTCCTGTGTTTTCTATTCTAATTAGTTTTATTGCTGCGGCTATTGTCATCCTTTTACTTGGCAAAAATCCGATAATAGCATTTTATAATTTGTTTCAAGGAGCAGGGATATTTCCGAAAGCTTCCTATGCTGGCTATAAGAGCATGCTGACAGATTTCTTGAGTTTGCTTAATGCCATGACGCCACTTATATTTGCTAGTTTGGCAGTGGCAGTTGCCCTCAAAGCAGGATTATTTAATATTGGAGTTTCCGGACAAATGCTTGTCTCCGGATTTTTGGCCACCATCATTGTCGGCTACAGTGGGCTGGATGCATTCATTGCAAAACCACTTGTATTGATGATTGGTATCGTTGCTGGTGGTCTAATGGGTGGATTAGTAGGTTGGTTAAAATACAAATTCAACATTCATGAAGTTGTTACTACTATTATGCTAAATTACATTGCCCAGTACGTCATAAGCTTCTTTATCCATATGTACTATATCGATCCGGTTTCAAGACAATCCAAATATATTACAGAAGCAGCGCGCTTGACGTTAGTGGATGTCGAACTGGCAAATTTAAAAATGGATATTTCATTAGGCTTTATCTTAGCAATTGCCATCGCAATTTTCATCAAGTTCCTTATGGATAAAACCGTTGTTGGATATGAAATTAAAGCTGTAGGATCTAACCGTAATGCAGCTAAATATACAGGAATCAAGGTTGGAAAAAATACGGTCTTAGCGATGGTTATTTCAGGAAGTTTGGCTGGTCTTGCAGGTGTAACGTATTATTTAGGTTATTTTGCTTCCATACAGCCGAAAGTATTATCAAATATCGGTTTTGATTCCATTGCGGTCGCATTATTAGGAAACACTCATCCAATTGGAATTATTTTTTCATCCTTCTTAGTTTCCATTATTGATGAGGGAAGCACGTATATGAGTTCACAGGCAGGAATCAGACAAGAAATTGCTTCTGTAATCATCGGATTGATTCTGTTGTTTAGTGCTTGTGGTGCATACTTGAAGCATAAGGTCAGCAGCTTGAAGGAAAAAGAAGTGGAACGAAAGGACAGTGAATCATAATGGATACGATTATTATTGATGGATTATCCTTCGCTCTGCCTCTTTTTATCATGGCAATCGGCGGTATATATAGTGAAAAAAGCGGGATTACAAATCTGGCACTTGAAGGTTTTCAAGGTTTCGGAGCTTTCATTGGGGCTTTGTCAGCTGTGCTGATCGCGAATGCTTATGGTACAGACGTTGAAAATCTATTTTATGTGGCGTTACTATTTGCAATGATCGGCGGTATGGGCTTTTCTGTAATTCATGCAGTATTAAGTATTAAATTTAAAGCGAATCAAGTCATCAGCGGTGTTGTAATCAATATACTTGCGCTAGCACTGACGACATTTTTAACAACGCAGATAAATGCTCTCGTATTCGGGGCGGCTTCAGATAAGTTCCGCTTAGGTGTTTCAGAGCGGTTTACAATTGAAGGTTTAGCAGACATACCAGTGATTGGAGCAGTATTTACAGATGTATATCCGTTCCAAGTGATCATTATTGTGATTGCTATTTTTGCTTGGTATGTATTATATAAAACAAGATTCGGATTACACTTAAGAGCGAGTGGTGAGAATCCTCATTCGGTTGATGCAGCTGGAGTGGATGTAGCAAAAATCCGGTTTTCTGCCGTTCTTATATCTGGTCTATTATCGGGTCTCGCAGGTATGTGTTTTGCTTATTCCATATCTGCACAATTCTCTTCAAGCATTTATATGGGATACGGATTCTTGGCCATTGCTGCGTTAATCTTTGGTAATTGGAAGATTCTCCCTACTTTAGCAGCTTGTCTATTATTTGGTTTTGCCAAATCTGGAGGAACGTTCATATCACAAGCGCTGGCATTACCAAGTAGCTTCACAGATTTATTCATGATTTTACCGTATGTGTTAACGTTATTATTATTAATCTTCTTCTCTAAATCTAATCAGGCTCCGAGAGCGTTAGGTGAGATTTATGACAAAGGGAAGAGATAAATCTTTTCTAAAGAAATTCTTTTAAAGTAAACTAATAATATTTCTTCAATTAAGAGGTTTTCCATTATGTTACAAAACGTAATGGAAACCTCTTTTTTAATAGGTAGGTGTGAAAGTTTTCTATATTTTTAATTTCGTACTATATAAAATTGTGCCTTCTACTATTTACTTTGTCCAATCTATTCATATTAGAAATACATAAGTTAAGTATGAAAGGAGGGGTAAGTTATGTTCTACTATGATGCGAAATATGATCGCTACTATTCTTCTTCATATAAGAAGAATGATTGTTGTGATCATGAGCGATGTAAGAAGAAGCATGATTGTTACGATCATGAGCCATGTAAGAAGAAACATGATTGTTACGATTATGAGCCATGTAAGAAGAAGCATGATTGTTATGATTATGAGCCATGTAAGAAGAAACATGATTATTATGACTCTGAATCACATGATGAGAAATACCATTCAAGTAAGAAGAAATCTTGTGAATGTGAGTGCAAAAAAGAGAAAAAGTTTAAGAAGAAATTCTGTCATTGCTGTAACAGAAGCTACTAGAATTTAATGCTCATAGTCTCTAATCGTAATAGCGGTTGGAGCACCCCCTTATGTTATAGAACGTAATAGGACAGTCCAATACACTAGCAAAAGTCTGTGTATTGGACTGTCCTGAATTTTTTACATCTACTTCAATATTCTCTTCCATAATATGATAGTAAGCCCAATAAGAGCTACCAAATATCCATAAATTGCATAAGGGATAAGAGAGATGATTCCATGTACAAACGCAAATATCCCAACAATAATCATAAATAGAATAATTTTTCCAGTAGCACCGCCGCCTTGTTGGGCGCTATCAATCGGTTCAGTAAACGGAAATTTCTCGTTATTATAGATCTTGTAGGCGATCAACACCTGTAAGAGAGCTGAGACCACAATCACTGCTAAGTCGGGTAAGATACGGAATGAATATATCCAGATATATATGATAGAAAGTATAAAAATAATTGGGAAGTAAAGCTTTACGAGAAATGCTTTTATTGTAGCGCTATAGACAATGTAATGTTTTTGAATAGGTGTTGTTTTAAAAATCCATGCTCCTTTATATTTTGCGGAAAACTGCAGCATATAAACAACTGTTCCAATAATAATATTGGAAAAATAGATGCTTAAAAAGAGTTTACCTTGCCCCAATTCATCTAGTGTCTGATAACTCAAATTGTTAAAGAGAAAAATTAAAGGGAAAACGAAAGCCATTCCAAGAGACGGGTACACTTTCAGTTTAAACTCTCTTTCCCTACTAAGCATAATGGAAGAAAATCTGTAAAATGCTCGTTCTTCACTACTAAAACAAATCAATCTTTCAAAGAGATCTTGGAGTGTTCTTCTTTGCTTCTTTTTTGTACTAGATTGCTCCATTAGTTTTTGTAGATTCCGTTCGAAAGATGGCATGAGTAAATAATAGATAAAGATGGATAGAATCGGCGCTACGACCGCTAATGAAGATAAGACAACAATTTCAAAGGCATAATTTTGATTCAGCACCAGCTCAAACGGTGCGCCAAACCATATTGGTGGAATCAATACATGCCACCAACTGAAGTTGTATACATATTCAAATCCTGCAACATCGAATAATCTTATGATAATTTGATAACCCACTACAACCGCGATAGCTAGTACGATTTGTACATAATTAATCATATCCTTCAGCTTTTCGCCATCAAAAAATCTTAAGACAAACATATAGATAAGTGCAGTAAAAGCTAAAACTAAAAGGTCTATTAGGATAATCCCACTAAGAAATAGAAGGAAGTAGATGAACCCTTTTGAAAAAAGAAATACAATTGCCGGAATAGAAATAAATGCCCCGGTGATTAGAATTAAATAAATAGAGACATGCAAGAATTTTGCTGCATTAATGGTTCTACTATTTACTGGTTTCGTATTCAAAATGATTTTATCGCGCACATCAAGTAGTACGGAGGAGAAATCCGAAATCATCGAGGTCATCAAAATGAACATGGCAATTCCAGTAATAATACTCATTTGGAATAAATAATTATCACCGAAAAATGCGAACGGGATAAGAGTAAGTCCATATAAGGCATAAATCCATAATGATTTAAGAAATTGATTACCCTCTTTTTTCTTCGAGTTCTGACTCAATATAGTTGGAATCCGTCTTCCGTCCATTGTAAGTTTGATTTCAAGGATTTTCCGCATCAAGTTATAATCAATATCTAATTTGCGGAATACTGCTTGAAAGGCATCGAGAACTTTTAACATACGGAAATCACTCATATGGAATATCCTCTGTGACAATGGAGACTAATTTTGCTGCTGTTTCTTTATGCTCGTCAAAGCCTGTCAATTGATTAAATATTGCTTCCAGTGAACCAGCCTTGCTTTGCTCTTTTAATTGTTCAAAAGAACCATCTGCAGCAATTTCACCATCGACCAATAAAACGATGCGATTACTTATTTTCTCGACGACGTCCATAATATGTGAAGAGTAAAATATCGTTTTCCCCTGATTAGCTAAAGCTTCAAGCATATCTTTAATAATCATGACACTATTCGCATCAAGCCCACTTAACGGCTCGTCAAGAAAAATTAAATCAGGATTATGTAGTAAACTGGAGACGATGAGAACCTTTTGCCTCATACCTTTAGAAAATGAAGAAATTCGGGAGTGAAATACATCTCCCATATCAAACTCTTCTAGTAGAGCTAATGCCTTATTTTCCGCCTTTTCGCGATCCAGTCCATATAACTCTCCAATAAATGAAAGATATTCAGCAGCTGTCAAGTTATCGTATATCTCCGCATTCTCTGGAACATAACCAATTCGTTGTTTGTAACTGTCGTTGCCCGATGCAATATTATGACCAAAGATTTCAACTACGCCACCATATCCATCCACCAATCCAAGCATGATTTTTAATGTCGTACTTTTGCCAGCCCCATTTGGGCCAATATATCCTATAATCTGTCCCTGATAGACATCTAGGTTTATCCCATTTAAAACATTTTTATCTGAATAACTCATCATCAGATTTTGTAATGATAATACTTTCTCCGACATCCAATTTAGTCCCCTTTCTAGTCATCTATTTTTCTCTTTCTAACATAGCAATGTGGGTTTAGGAATGCAATGGGGTTCCGAAACTTTCGAAGAATAACACATAGTTAAATAGGGTAAAAGTAGTAGTGCTTGCTCCTATACAACAACCTGGAGTTATTCTGACGTGAAATGATATGGAGGAGAGATAAGATGGCTAATGCAATCCACTTATTGACAGAGCTGATAAAGTTCGATAGTTCCACCAAGTCGGGTGTGAATGAAGCGATCGCTTATTGTGAGCAATGGCTGATGGAACAAGGTCTACCTGTAAAGAAAATCGAGAATCAAGGATATCATATGCTCGTTTGTGAAATAGGACAAGGTGATCAAACAATTGTATTAAACGGACATATTGATGTGGTTGAAGCAGAGGAAAATCAGTACGAACCCTACCTTGCTGAGGGTGAGTTGTATGGTCGTGGCGCAGCGGATATGAAGGCAGGTGTAGCTGCCTCGATGATGGCTTTGTCACAATTGAAAGACAAAGAACTTTCTGCCAAGGTCATGTTGCAAGTCGTTCCTGATGAAGAAACAGGTGGCGTCTATGGCACCAAATATCTAACCGAAAATGGTTATTTGGGAGACTTTATCATTTGTGGGGAACCGACAAATATGGGAATCGGTATACAGGCTAAGGGTGTAGTCCAACTGGATATTACCGTTTCAGGAAAACCGGCTCATGGAAGCAGGCCGTGGGAAGGTGATAATGCAATCACCAAAGCAATCAGTCTATATGAAGAGATTTTAGAACTGCCGTTTGCACAAGAAAGCTCCTCTTTTTATAATAGTCCCTCTATCAATCTAGCAAAAATCAAAGGTGGAAATGTTTATAATAAAGTACCCGATCAGTGTGAAATGTCACTGGATATAAGATATTTACCGGAACAATCGGCGGAAGAGATTATTAATCAAATTAAGGAGATCACAGACAGCACGGTCACAGTTCATAGTTTTAGTGAGCCTGTCCAAACAGAAGCTGATAATTCTTATGTGAAAAAACTGAGCGATTCCATTAATCGAGTCACTCAACTTGAAAAAGTAAATCTCTTTGGCCAGCATGGTTCCAATGATGGAAAATACTTTATCGAGCACGGGGGCTGTGTGGTCGAATTTGGTCCAGTTGGCAACGATTGGCACGGAGAAAAAGAGATGGTTCTAATTGACTCTGTAAAAGAATATGAGAATGTACTGGTGGACTTTATCCTGTCATTAGGAGATGAATAGATATCATCACCATTCAGCATATTTAAAAAGCCTCTCCCTATTTTAAGATGGGGAGAGGCTTTTACAGATTCATATTGACTCACTTTTTTAATACTGCTATCATTAGCACATAAAAAAACGCGCAAAATGCTCGGGATGATAACGGAATCAACCGGGCTGCTGTATAAAATTCGAATCTAGGGGGAGGTCTTTGATGCTATATATAAATCCAGAAGACTTTATACTAAAGCCTTCCTTTGCAAAGATTCATTGCGAACCAAACTGGAAGTGGCGAAAAAGAGAGAAACCGATGCCGAATTATGATTTGTTCTATGTATGGAGCGGTAGTGGTGAACTGACTCTAAATGGTAAGGCTTATGAAATAGAGAAGGGACATTGCTTCTTGTTTAAGCCAGGGGATGAGACTACCGCAACTCATAACCCGCAAGACCCCCTCGTATTAACTTATATCCACTTTGATGTCAGGGGAGAACTCCAACTTATTCCAGCCCCTCATCGAATCATTGAACATACCATTAGTATGGAATCTCTGCTTACCCGCTATGTTCGGCTGCTATTTATCGGTGGATATGGTTCAGAGATTGAGGCAAAACTCATATTAAAACAGCTGATGATTCAATTGCTTAGAGAAGAACAGGATTCTGTCTCTCCTCTGCAGGAATTTAGTAATACATTAACAGAAACGATTCATGAGATTGCCAACTTTGTAAAACAGAATCCGGGTACACCACATACCATCGAAAGTTTAGCTGCCAGAGCGAATTTATCCACACGCTATTTTGCGCAGAAATTCAAAGAAATAATAGGCCAGACAGTTAAAACTTATATTATTGAGTGTCGAATCAGACGAGCGGAGCATCTGCTATACATCACCGGCATGAATGTTACAGAAACTGCGGCTGCACTTGGTTATAAGGATCTGCATTACTTCAGCCGTCAGTTCAAACAATATACAGGTAAGAAACCTTCAGAAATTAGATAAAAAGTTAACGAATCAATAAAGTAAAAGAACCGAGCAACTCTTAACAGTGCACGACAGAGAGTTTTGCTCGGTTCTATCTTCGCTTAAAAATATAGTTAATTTCCACTTTTCATAAAAGGGCTTGTCAGACTTAAGTTCCCTACAAAAAGTGCAAATCTTACATTAAAAAATGCAAATACAGATGAAAAATCAGATGCTAAAGTGTAAAAGTAGTAAATCGCTCAAATAAAAATTCCATATGTAAAGGTGGTGATTTGTGCTCGATGGAAGGAAAACCTTCTACTGAGGGGTTTACTAACTTAGAAAAAATCATTACTTGGGGGTACGATATGGATAGAGACGATATTATGACAATGGTGAAAGAACAAAATGTGCAATTTATTCGTTTACAGTTCACCGATTTATTTGGAACAGTCAAGAACGTAGAAATACCAGTAAGCCAATTATCTAAAGCGTTAGATAATAAGATGATGTTTGATGGCTCATCAATAGAAGGATTTGTAAGGATAGAAGAGTCTGATATGTACCTTTATCCTGATTTAGAAACCTTTGTTATTTTTCCATGGGACACAGAAGGTAAAGGGAAAATTGCCCGTTTCATCTGTGACGTCTATTATTCAGACGGGACACCGTTTGAAGGAGATCCGCGGTTCTTATTAAAACGGATGTTAAAGAATATGGAAGAACTGGGATTTACAGATTTCAATCTCGGGGCAGAGCCGGAATTCTTCTTGTTTAAATTAGATGAAAAAGGACAACCGACAATCGAACTCAATGACCATGGTGGATATTTCGACTTGGCACCTACAGATTTAGGAGAGAATTGCAGACGTGATATCGTTCTTGAATTACAAGAACTAGGGTTTGATATTGAGGCATCACATCATGAGGTTGCTCCAGGTCAACATGAAATCGACTTTAAATATCGTGGTGCATTGCGTGCTTGCGATGATATTCAAACATTTAAATTAATCGTTAAAACGATAGCCCGTAAACATGGATTACACGCGACGTTCATGCCGAAGCCTCTATTTGGAGTGAATGGTTCTGGTATGCACTGCAATCTGAGCTTATTTAAAGGGAAGGAAAACGCCTTTTATGATCCGGAAGGAGAGCTTCAAATCAGTGATACAGCCCGGAGTTTCATGGCAGGAATCTTAAAGCACGCCAAAGGCTTTACAGCTATAACCAATCCAACGGTAAATTCTTACAAACGATTAGTTCCAGGTTACGAGGCGCCTTGTTATATCGCTTGGTCAGCGCAAAATAGGAGTCCACTCATTCGTATTCCAGCATCCCGAAAACAAAGTACACGTATTGAAGTGAGAAGTGTAGATCCTTCAACGAATCCATATTTGGCAATGGCTGTATTACTTGCTGCAGGATTGGATGGAATTAGGAATAATGAAAAGGCACCAGCACCTGTAGATGAAAATATTTATGACATGAGTAGTGAAAAACGTAAAGAAATGAACATTGTAGACTTACCGGCTACCTTAATGGAAGCTTTAAATCATTTAAAAGAAGATAGAGTTATAAGAGATTCACTTGGCAATCACTTATTTAGCCGATTTGTTGAGGCGAAAGAAATGGAATGGGATATGTTTCGAATACAAGTTCACCCGTGGGAAAGAGAACAATATATGCATCATTATTAAACAACTTTGTATGTAATAAGAGTATGAGATAACCAATATATTACTTTTGCATACCATATACTATACTCTTTTTTTAAGAGTCATTCAGGTGGAAATTCCCTGAAATCTATTGTTCATAAAGCGCCAGAGCTATTTTGGACGGAAATAAAATAGCTGACGAGGTGGAGGTTTATCGAAGTGTTCGGCGGATGCCTCCCGATTGCGTATCTCAGTCGTATGTCTTTCTATAAAACAATAAGGTGACTTATTGCACAAAAGGAAAGACTAGATACAAAAAAATCATGAGAAAGGGGCAGTCACTCGCCCCTATTGAGATAGAGGTTTGTTTTGTCTGCCCCTTTATTGGAGGTTATGACATGTGCGGAATAGTTGGTTATGTTGGACAGAACAATGCGAAGGATATTTTGCTTGAAGGGCTTAAGAGATTGGAATACCGAGGTTATGATTCAGCTGGGATTGCTATACGAAATGCTGATGGTATTCAGATGACAAAGGTGAAAGGTAGAGTAGCAGAACTAGAAAATAGACTACAACCTAATATGGTGGGAACACTTGGAATTGGACATACAAGGTGGGCGACGCATGGAGAGCCTAGTATCATTAATGCCCATCCACACTTCAGTCAAAATGGAAGATTTTGTATGGTCCATAACGGAGTGATTGAAAATTATTCACAATTGAAGAATGAATATCTCAGCGGAACATCATTAATCAGTAAGACAGATACCGAAATCATTGTACAGCTGATGGAAAAAATGTATGAGAAGCTAAACGATGTTGAAGAAGCTTTCCGTGAAACGATGAGACTATTAAATGGTTCTTATGCGATTGCGATGATAGATGCTGAAGATATGAGCAATCTCTATGTCTCCAAAAACAAAAGTCCTTTGTTAATCGGTGTTGGAGACGGGTTTCATGTTGTAACAAGTGACGCGATAGCTACGATTAAGGAAACGAATCGTTATGTAGATATACAAGATAAGGAGATTGCCTTCATTTCATCTGATCGTGTAGCAATTAAGAAATTGAATGGTGAATCTATCGAACGGACTGGTTTTGAAGTCGAGCTTGATTCATCGGAAATTGAAAAAGGCTCTTATGCCCACTATATGCTGAAGGAAATCGATGAGCAGCCTATCGTCATTCGACGTATTCTAGAAAAATATCAAGGTGAAAACGAAGATATACTAATTGATCCAAATATCCGTATCGGAATGAATCAAGCAGATCGGATTTATATTATTGCGGCAGGTACTAGTTATCATGCAGGTTTAGTTGGAAAAGGATATTTGGAAAAACTTGCAGGTATTCCTACAGAAGTGCATATTGCAAGTGAATTTAATTACAATATGCCCTTATTATCAGAAAATCCATTCTTTCTATTTATTTCCCAAAGCGGAGAAACTGCGGATAGTCGGGCAGTGCTTGTGCAAATAAAGCGGATGGGTTTTCCAACGATGACAATTACGAATGTACCAGGTTCTACTCTTTCTCGTGAAGCGGATTTTACGTTACCACTTTATGCAGGACCAGAAATTGCGGTTGCCTCTACCAAGGCATACACAGCCCAGCTTGCTGTGCTTGCATTATTAGCGGCAGATATAGCAATATATAAAGGATTAAAGCTGGATTTCAATTTCAAGCAAGAAATGGCTATTGTAGCAAATGCAATTGAAACGCTATGTGATCAAAAAGATAGATTTAGAGAACTTTCACAAGAATACTTCACGAATACTAGAAATGCATTCTTTATTGGAAGAAGCGCTGATTATTACGTTGCAATGGAGGGTGCTTTAAAACTGAAAGAGATATCGTATATTCAGGCGGAAGGATTTGCTGGCGGTGAATTGAAGCATGGAACGATAGCTTTGATAGAAGATGGTACACCAGTCATTGCACTTGTAACTCAAAATAACGTCGATGGTTTGATACGCGGCAATGTCCAGGAAGTAGTAGCCAGAGGCGCACATCCGATGGTTATAAGTATAGAGGGGCAAGAGGAAAAAGGTGATACTTGTACAATTCCAGCAGTTCATGAGATCCTCTCACCGTTAGTAAGCGTTGTTCCATTACAGTTATTGGCTTATTACGCAGCACTTCAAAGAAATTGCGACGTGGATAAACCACGTAATCTAGCAAAGAGCGTTACAGTGGAGTAAGAAATTAAAGTTTCATAATGGATGCTAAGCAATAAAGAACCTATCTAGATATCTCCCTGTAACTCTCTCCTTCCCCATGTAACTTTGTTCTTCCCTGATGGAACTAAGTTGGTATCGGAGTAGAAAAAAGAGGGTGGAGAGAAGAACGGAAGCACACAATGTTCCAATGCTTTTACAATAATATATCAATCGGTTTTTCAATCAAATATCAATCAGAATTCGGGGCGGGTCCAGTAGGATTTCGTCCCTTTTTCTTTTTCCCAATACGGGAGAAAGTCCTCCAATCCCTGCCAATCGTGGTTTCTGGCAGTATCCAATCCCTTTTCAGTTGTTATCCTAACTGTATTAATCCGAAGGATTTCCATTCACTTTTCGTGTCTTTTTCCATAGCTTTTCCAATAAGATTTTATCACTTTTTCCAGTCTTTTCTCTTAATTCTTCCTTCTATTCCGGGAAGAACTTAGTTACAATGTACGAATATTCTATACAAGCCAGAGGAGTTATTTCAGGTTATTTTCGGGTGTTTTGGGGAAGAACTAAGTTCCATTGCCATAAGGGAGTAAAGAGGGGGTGGAGGCTTGGAGGATAAGGGGTTGGTTGGATTTGGGGCGGATACCAACTTAGTTACAGATACATACTAGAATAATAGATAGGTTCTTTGTCATATCATTAGGAATGTTTTAAGAAAATGAAGAGCTATGATATTCTTGCCATTTTCTCACATGTTGACAAAGTTGTTTTTCGTTTTGTTGGAATTGTTTCATCCTGTGTCCATTCGCACCGGATGGATGTGGAAATCCATTTAGGTAAGTATGCCCGGATACTTTCTTTTCTTCTATTAATTTATACATCATTTGTTCTACTGTTTTGCCAAGCGGAATAAATAATGCAGGTGACGTAATGTGCGCTAGTTCTTCCGGGAATACTTCATATGCATAATGTTGTAATAAAGGGGAGCTGTTGATTGCTGGCTGATGACCATTATAGTTTTTTCCATGAGTAAAGACTGGATTTTTGATTATCGAAGTAGTATGAAGTAAATCGCTACTTTTTCCAAATAGGTCGGATGATGTAGGAATACCTAGCACTTCTGGAACACCACATTGATCAAGCATGCTAGTGAGGTTTCTTCTCATGGAACCGAAAAATCTTGCGGCCTTTTTTGTTTGAATAAGGCAAGACTCTATATCTTCACCTTCTGCTATGCTTTGTATAAATTGTTCATATGCAGCTTTCATCTGGTTCCATCCTGGAGTAATTCCAACAATAATGACTTTTGCGTTGCTGTTGATATACTCATTGTGGGGAGCGTAGTAAATTTCTGTTGTCCCGTCTTTTATCATTAAAAAATGTTCTGTTAATAAATCTTGTTTAGTAAGTGGCCTGTCTTTAGGCAGTTTTTTGATAGCAGGTAAATAACGGTCTACTGTTTTTTGCATCCTAGCATACCCTCCTTTAAAAGCGACTCCTTCTTAGTTTTTTAAAGTAAACCTGTTTTTAGGGAGATGCAAGGGATTTGCACTAAGAAATCATCTAGTATAAGTTCTAGTAGTTCTACATGATATTATCTATAAAACTCAAAGAACATTTGATGGAGCAGTAATCTCTGGATTCATCTATCTTTACATGTTGTTTTATATTTAGTTTGTTAAGATCCTGTTGTTTTCCACAATGGGGACATCTGAAAATAGAATATCCGTAATTGGTTATACTTAAAAGCTCATCAAATGTTATTTTTTTCCTAATTAAGCAAACCCCTGGGTTCCAATGATAAAGCCACTTTCTAATTTTATTGACGACGTAAAATCCTGGATACTTGATACGATGCGAGTTTTCTGTTTGGATTAATGGAACTTCTATTAAGGATAATTTTTTTACTAATATATCTCTAATAGTTGATATCATGCTTTCTGTACCAACAATCTCAATGGTTGGTATTTTGGTTTTATTATTAAAAGATATACTACCATTACCCTCGAAGTATCCAAGAATAAAAGCTGCATGGTTTGTTATAGTATTTACAGGATATTCTAATTCAGCATTCGTAGTCGGTACCAAACCACAGCTCATTAGATCATCATATATATCTTTATTTCCAATCGTTAATTTAGCATAATTTCTCCCATTCATTACTTCTATCACTATTGGCCGTTTTGAGGAGAGGAGTTCTTGAATGTATTTTAAGATATACTTATCCCTTTCGGGGACTTTGATGGAAAGCCCAGAGTGCTTTATATTTTTAAAGTTAAATAGATACCCCTTTGAATAGATCCACCCCAGTACATATTGCTGTTCTGCAGAATCAATAGATTTAAAATAATGATTGGATGATTGTCCTTTTTGATTAGTGTTCAAAGATTGCATTTGTTTATATTGAAACGCAATATCTGTAGAGTCCTCTTGAATATGCTGCTTTTCCCCGTACAAACCAATTCCACCTTTCCTGTTCAGAAGGAATAAACGAAATCTCCAGTATATTAGTAAATTTCCTATCCAGTTTCAGTTTGTACATTAGTTGATATTTCCATACCATTATTCCATATAAAAGGGAAGAGATCGTAGATGTATCGTGGAATCGAATAGAAAGACATACTTAAGGATTTAAAAATGAGAGGAATTTTAATCCATCAAATTGTAGATAATACTTTAGGGAAGTGAGGTCATTCTATAAAGAAACATTCTCTAAAAGTATGAACTTCAACAGCTTTATGGAAATAAAAGGATAATATACCAAGAGAATATTCTACCCATAAAACTATTCACAAGTTTTCCAGCACTAACAACTGTTGCTGCTCAAGCTCTACCAATGAATGCTTTAGTGCAAATTGAAGCAGTCATATCTCACGGAGATGGCACTACTCCACAAGATGTGGAAGACAGGCATGGAATCGTTATAAAGGCAAACAACACGGAACAAGCACCTAAGAGTTCTATATCTACACAGACTGTAGCGTTTTCCCATTACAATCACATTTCAGCTCAATTACCTTTGAATCCGGAAACCGCTGAGTTGGTGTCTGGCGACGTGAAAGAGCAGACGGAACAATGCTTGAAAAATATTAAGGCAATCATTGAAAGTATCAATCATGTGATGGACGATGTCGTTAAAGTAAATATTTTCCTTAAAAATATTGAAGATATGGCTGCGGTAGACGAAGCTTACACCACTTTCTTCCCAGACGGCATCCCTGCCCGAAGAACGGTTGGTGTATCGGCTTTACCTAATGATGCTTTAGTCCAAATCGATGTAATCGTATCGAATGCTGAAGGGACACCTCCAGAAGTATAACAGGCAAACTCTTGTAAATACAGGAACAATTGAATAGTAATATGTTTTATTTAAAGATGTTCGCTAATTGCTTTAATTTCCTCATCGGTTAATTGCACATCACGTGTTTTCAAGTTATTAAGAACTTGATTTCAACGCTTCGCACCAGGAATGACTGCATCGATAGCATCTCTTGTCAGAAGTTTAATAAAAATGAAATGTAGAATTGTTTGACAGATTAAAAAATTCCGTGTAAGATGTATTTACAATTTAATATCTAGTTATATTTCTTATCCAGAGAGGTGAAGGGACTGGCCCGTTGAAGCCTCGGCAACAGACTGAATCAGTACTGTGCCAATTCCAGTAAGCCAAGTGCTTTGAAGATAAGAAGAGAATGAACGGATGAATCCAACCTCTTCTTATTTGCATAGGAAGAGGTTTTTTGATATTAACTTATTAGTCGACCAACAGTTATTCTCTTCCATCTAGCATAGGCAAGTTCTTCGGTATCAGAACTCCATAAGAATAAAAAGGGGGATGTGAGTCTTACAGAGCTTGTTCAACACAAAAATGCTTCTTAAAAAAAGTTAATTTGCCGATTAGACAACTAAAGGCATCTAACAGTTTTTCCGGTATTGATTCGGAAAACTGTTAGATGCCTATTTTGTTTTTCAATGTTAGCAAACTTGGGGGTGCATAATTTTTGACTCTTTTAACAGACTTGAAAGAACGGATTTTAATTGCTGATGGGGCAATGGGAACGATTTTATATTCAAATGGGGTAGATCGTAGCTTTGAGGAATTGAATCTGACGCAACCAGAACAAATCCAAACAATTCATGAAGCGTACATCAATGCAGGGGCTAATATCATACAAACGAACACCTATGGTGCCAATTATATTAAACTGGCACGTTATGGATTGGAAGAACAAGTGAAAAAAATTAATCAAAGAGCTGTTCAAATCGCTAGGAAAGCGAGTAACAATAAAGTCTATGTTTTAGGAAGTATAGGAGGGATTCACGGGGGGCAAACGTTAACCGTAACGGAGGATGAAATTAAACGTAGTTTTAGAGAGCAATTATATTGTTTATTACTGGAAGGTGTAGATGGTCTGATTTTAGAAACGTATTACAGCTTGGATGAATTAAGGACTGTTTTAAAAATTGCCAGAGAAGAAACAGATTTACCGATTATAGCGAATGTATCCATGCATGAACCAGGTGTGATTGAAAATGGTTTGGCATTGGCAGATGCATTAAAAGAATTAGAAAGTCTTGGTGCTGATATTGTCGGTACAAATTGTCGGCTTGGTCCATCACAAATGGTTAGATCGCTTGAGTCGGTTCCACTTCATGAACATGCATACTTAGCAGCTTATCCAAATGCGAGTCTGCCCGCTTATCGTGATGGTGTGTTGTTTTATGAAAATAAACCGGATTACTTTAAAACTTGTGCCAGTGATTTACGAGATCAAGGTGTTCGGCTAATAGGTGGTTGTTGCGGTACAACGCCGGAACATATCCGTGCGTTAACTGAGGGAATTCAAGGTTTAGTACCACTGGAACAAAAAAATGTGAAGAAACCAGAAGAAGGAAATTTTTTAACTGAAAGAATCCGAGTAGGAAAAACAATTCCAGAACTTGCGATAGAACGCCATACAGTTGTCGTTGAACTAGATGCCCCGAAACATTTAGAAATGACTGGATATATAGAGGCGGCAAAAGCGTTAAAGCAGGCAGGAGCTGATGCGATTACGCTTGCGGACAATTCCCTTGCCACACCGAGAATCAGCAATATTGCCGTTGCAAAGCTATTAATAGAACAAGGTATTCGACCACTCGTTCACTTAACTTGCCGTGACCGTAATTTAATTGGACTACAGTCACACTTAATGGGATTGCATACTCTCGGTATTACGGAAATGCTGGTGATTACCGGAGATCCAACGAAAATTGGTGACTTCCCCGGCGCGACTTCGGTATTTGATGTCAATTCGTTTCAATTGATCGAACTAATCAAAAAAGGAAATAAAGGAATTTCATTTTCAGGAAAATCATTAAGAGAAAAAACCGACTTCAGTGTTGCCGCAGCATTTAATCCGAACGTAGCTAATCTGAAGAAAGCAGTACAACGATTGGAAAGGAAAATTTCGAGTGGTGCGGATTATATTTTAACGCAACCGGTTTATAGTACAGAAAAAATAATTGAAATAAAAAAGGAAACAGCTATTTTTGACATTCCGATTTTCTTAGGAATTATGCCGGTTACTACTTCCAGAAATGCTGAGTTTCTCCATAATGAAGTGCCGGGAATCAAGCTGACGGATGAAGTACGTGAACGAATGAGAAAAGTGGCAGGAGATAAAGCACAATCAACTGCTGAGAGCATTGCGATATCAAAAGATTTAATCGATACAGCGCTGGAACACTTTAATGGAATTTATTTGATTACACCATTTATGCGCTATGACATTACAATCGAACTTGTCGAGTACATCCGCGAAAAAACGAAGGTATTGGAAAAAGTTGCATATTAGACATCATAAACCGTTGATTGTACAAACCAAACTAATAAAAATCGCTTCATGGCGAGAAAAGATATAAAAAATTGGAGGAATTAATGTGTCGAAGATCAAAAGTTCAAATTTAGGCTATCCACGAATCGGGGAAAACAGGGAATGGAAAAAGGCACTTGAAAGCTACTGGAATGGTGATATCACAGAAGCGGAACTATTGGAAAAAACAGGAGAAGTTCGACTTCACCATTTAAAGAAGCAAAAGGAAATAGGAATTGATCTCATTCCTGTTGGAGATTTTTCACTATATGATCAGGTACTTGATACATCAGCAACCTTTGGAGTTGTGCCAAAACGTTTCCATTATACGGGAGGTAAAGTGGACCTGGACACTTACTTTGCAATTGCACGGGGTGCCGATGATGCCGTTGCGTCGGAAATGACTAAATGGTTCAATACAAATTATCATTATATCGTTCCGGAATTAAATGATGTAACACCAACATTAGCGGAAAATCGAGCACTCAACTATTATAACGAAGCGAAAGGGAAACTAGGGATTGATGGAAAAGCTGTTATTTTAGGACCAATCACTTATTTAAAGATTTCAAAAGGATACGAAGAAAGTCAATTTAGCGAACTGGTGGATACATTTCTTCCATTATATGTTCAGGTTCTGAAAGAACTGGTCGATGCCGGTGCTACGTGGGTGCAAATTGATGAGCCGATTTTCGTTACCGATGTGGCTGAAAATGTTTTGGCAGCAGCGCAAAAAGTATATCAAACTTTTGCCGAAGAAGTTCCAGAGATTAACATTATATTTCAAACCTATTTTGAAAAAGTATCCGATTATGAAACGATTGTTAATTTACCGGTAAAGGGGATAGGACTTGATTTCGTGCACGGAGATTCACTAAGTTTATTGCAAGAATATGGATTTCCGAAAGATAAAGTACTCGCTGCAGGCATTGTCGACGGTCGCAATGTATGGCGGGCAAAGCTTGGAGAAAAATTGACGCTTTTAGAAACAATTAAGCAATTTATAAATGAAGATCAGCTAATCGTTCAGCCGTCATCATCCTTACTTCACGTTCCAATCACGAAAAAGCTGGAACAAAAGATTGATCCGATAGTTCTTGGGGGCCTATCATTTGCGGATGAGAAGCTAGAAGAAATTGTAATTTTGACGAAAGGATTGCAACAAGGTAGAGCAGCAATCGAGACAGAAATTCAGAAATCAATTACCGAACGGAATAATTTACAAGCAAACTATCGTTCAAATGACAAAGTACACGAGGAAATAAAAAATCTGACGCCAGAAGATGCAAAACGGAATGTATCTTTTGAAGAACGCTCAAAACTTCAAGAAGAATGTTTGAATTTACCATTACTACCGACAACTACGATTGGTAGCTTACCACAAACAAAAGAAGTAAGAAGTACCCGTGCGAAATGGCGTAAAGGTGAAATTACAGATCAACAATATGAAAAATTTGTAAAGGATAATATTAAACGCTGGATTGATATCCAAGAACAATTGGATCTTGACGTTCTTGTCCATGGTGAGTTCGAACGTAATGACATGGTTGAATATTTTGGTGATAAATTTAACGGATTTATTGTAACGGAAAATGGGTATGTTCAATCTTACGGCTCACGTTATGTGAAACCGCCGCTAATTATCGGTGATGTATCTTGGGAAAAACCAATTACGGTAAAAGAAAGTGTTTATGCACAATCATTGACCGATCGTCCTGTAAAAGGAATGCTGACTGGACCGGTAACGATCTTGAACTGGTCATTCGTTCACGATGCAAGTCATCGTTATGAAACGATGAAGCAGATTGCATTGGCTCTTCAAAAAGAAGTTGTTGCATTAGAAAAGAATGGCATAAAAATCATTCAAGTAGATGAGCCTGCTTTACGTGAAGGGTTGCCACTAGACAGGGCCAAATGGGAAGAATATCTAAAAGTATCTGCATATGCATTCCGTTTAGCTACTGCAAGCGTTGATGCAGATACACAAATTCATACCCATATGTGCTATTCGAACTTCGAGGATATTTTTGATTGTATTGATGCACTTGATGCTGATGTAATTTCGATTGAGTCATCGAGAAGTCACGGAGAGATCGTTTCAACTTTCGAAGAAAACACGTACAGAAAAGGGATTGGACTCGGTGTTTATGATATTCATAGTCCAAGGGTTCCATCTGTCAATGAAATAAAACAAAATATTGACCGGGCATTAGAAACCATTTCACCAAAGCAGTTTTGGGTTAATCCAGATTGCGGACTGAAAACACGCAAAGAAGAAGAAACTGTAGCAGCATTGGAAGTAATGGTGCAAGCTGCAAAAGAGGCACGTCAAGTAAAAGTAACAATATAAATTTATGCTTAGGGAGAGGTGGAAGACTACGTTGGCAAATAATCTATCAATTGTAGTTTGGTCCAAACAAGGTTGCAGTTATTGCACGGAAGTAAAAACATATCTACACGAAAAAGGTTTAGCTTTCCAAACGATAGATGTAACGGAAAAGGATGACAGGAGAGATATTTTACAAGCTAAGTATGGGGTGCGCCATGTACCAGTTGTCGAGATTGGTCAAGGGAATGTATATGAAGCGGTAACAGAAGTTGGGATTGAACATTTGGAGAAAGCACTGGAAAACACCGCCTTGAAGGGCATCCATTAAAAATTGGAAAGGGGAATGACTATGGGGAGAATTGTCATTGTTTCTGGAAGTCCATCTTCGTTATCGAGATCAGAACGCATTCTTTATTATTTAGGAGACCTCGCTATGCAGGAAGGATTTTCTGTTCACCATGTTTCTGTAAAAGATTTCGATGCAGAGGACCTGCTTTTTGCAAACTTCAACAGTTCTAAGATAAAAGAGATTTCTGTGGAACTGCAAAAAGCGGATGGTGTTATCGTTGGATCCCCTGTATACAAGGCTTCATATTCCGGCGTATTAAAAGCACTGTTTGATCTGCTGCCCCAAGATGTTTTACAAGATACTTTTGTACTACCGGTGATGACAGGAGGCAGTTCATCGCATTTACTCGCGCTCGATTATGCATTGAATCCTCTACTGGCAACAGTAAAAGCACATAGCTTAAAAGGACTATATTTCCAAGATAGTGAAATAAGCAAGACTGGCAGTGAAGTTATAATTGATAATGTTATGTTAAATCGAACGAAGAAGCAGCTTAATTATTTTATGAGGAAGATTTCAGTTGATGTGCCAGTTATATCAGAAAAAGATGTAGTAAGTGCAAGTCATTATTAAATACTATTTCTGAAAGTAGCAATAGGCTTCTGATTATGAGCTACTTAAGGAAATATTATCAATTTGAACATGTTGTGGCCATATTTATAAGCATTAACGTCTAACATCGGAATTTATAAAAAATTCCCTGAATTTTCCTTGACAAGATAATAAAGGGATGCTAAGATGTACAGTATTAGAATAAAGGTATTATTCTCAAAGATTTATAAGCTTTAACAAAGTACTACTTACAACATAAAAAACTAAATAAAGTATTTCTTATCCAGAGAGGTGGAGGGACTGGCCCTTTGAAACCTCGGCAACGGACTTTTATAGCACCGTGCCAATTCCAGCAAGTCGATGTGACTGGCAGATAAGAAGAGAATGATATAAATGAAAACCTCTTCTTATTTGTATAGAAGAGGTTTTTTGAATTTTCTATATAATATTTTGATAAAGGAGGAGATTCTATGGCAAATGTAACTGACAAAAAGATCTTAGACATCGTAACCGAATTGAAAAAACTTAAATTTGGATCCTTAATCATAACTGTTCATGACGATGAAATTACACAAATAGAAACAACTGAAAAATTACGTTACCAAACTACAAGGTAAGAATCATCAAACGAAATGAAGCATGCCGATTAGACAACTAAAGGCAGCTTTCCATTCATTATTGAATGGAAAGCTGCCTTTTGCAATTTTTTAGAGGGAATGGGGGAGAAATAATGAGCTTAAAACTTGGGATTCTTGATCAAAGTCCAATTTTTAATGGAAAAACAGCAGCTGACGCATTTCAGCATACGATACAACTGGCAAAAAGAGCTGAAGAATGGGGGTACTCCCGTTTCTGGGTTTCGGAGCATCACAACATGGAGCAGGTAGCAGGTTCTTCACCAGAAGTATTAATTTCGCATTTGTTAGCACAAACAAATACGATTCAAGTTGGTTCTGGTGGTGTGATGCTACAACATTATAGTCCTTATAAAGTTGCCGAAAACTTTAATGTTTTATCAACTCTCGCTCCTGGAAGAGTAGATCTAGGAATTGGGAAGGCTCCTGGTGGATTACCTTTGTCTACGAAAGCATTACAAAATGGTGAATCAAATAATAAAAATGATTTCAATGAGCGCTTCACATTTCTAAAACAATTGATAGATGAAACGGTTGAGCATGACCATCCATTAGCAGGTATTCAAGCTTTACCAAGGCCAGATGAGAAGCCGGATATTTATTTACTTGGAGGAAGTGTTAATAGTGCCAAATTTGCTGCTGATTTAAGAGTTAATTTTGTTTACGCAGGATTTTTAAATAATGACGATAAAGTACTTCATGAAACAGTTCATAACTTTAAATCGAATTTCAGAGAAGGGAAGTTTATTTTCTCTTTAGCAGTCCTTGCAGCACCTACCCAAGACGAAGCAGAAAAATTAGCGGCGGAGCATAAATTATTCAGCCTTCATCTTCATGACGGCCGGACATTGACCGTTCAATCGGAAGAGCAAGTTTTGGCATATGAGAAACAAGCAGAAGGCCCTTTTGAAGTACAAGAAAAGGCAGCGAATATCATAGCTGGAACACCAGAATATGTGAAAGGGGAGCTAATTCGATTTCAACATCTCTATCATATCGATGAATTTATATTGCATACTCCGATTCGAAGAGAAGCTGAGCGTTTTCGTTCGTTCCAACTATTGAGCCCACGTGAAGTTGCAGCGAAAGTGGAATCAATATAATCTTGATTGATTATCAAATGGAGGACAGCCATGAGTAAATTAATTAGTAATCCAGTCAGTGTCAATGAGTTGCTTAGAGAGGATATGGAGAACGTTCGGCGTGTTCTGATTGAAAGTTACCAACAGTATGAAAGCTATTTCCCTCCTCAAGCGTGGGAGGATTATTTAAAGAGAATTGTTTCTTCTATTGATAATCCGAATGTAGATAAAATTCTAGTAGCCAAACTGGATCAAGAAGTTTTAGGCACTTTGCAGTTATTTCAATCTGGAGAAAAGGCATATGCAATTCCAGAGCTTAAAATCGAGGCACCGATTATTCGGCTACTCGGAGTTCATCCCCGCGCAAGAGGTCGTGGTGTTGGCCATGCTTTATTAAATACTGTCATTCATGATGCAAAAGCTCTCGGCGAATCGAGCATATATTTGCATACAACTGATTTCATGCATCATGCAATCAAAATTTATGAAAAGCTTGGTTTCAAAAGAGAGGTATCAAAGGATTTTTCAAGAGGAAATATTGTATCGAAATGCTATAGGTTGGATTTATAGAGAGGGGAACTGCCATGTTTAAAACGGATTTGAATGATTACTTAATTTCAATTAGACGTCATTTACACCAGTATCCGGAGCTATCAACTAAAGAATTCGAAACAACGAAGTTTATCCAAAAAGAGTTAGAAGAGATAGGGATTAATATAAGAAAAACAGGCTTAAGAACGGGGGTGTTTGCCCAAATAGAAGGAGCATCTCCCGGACCGACGATTGCAATTAGAGCTGATATCGATGCATTGCCAATCCATGAAAAAACTGGCTTACCTTACGCTTCAAAAATAAAAGGTGTCATGCATGCTTGTGGACATGATTTCCATACAGCCGCATTAATTGGTGCTGCTTCCTTATTAAAAAAGAATCAAAATAAGTTGAGAGGAAATATTAGATTCTTGTTTCAGCCGGCAGAAGAAATAGGCGGAGGAGCGGAACAGGTAATTAATGATGGCCAGCTTCAAGGGGTCGAAGCCATCATTGGCATCCATAATAAACCCGATTTACCAGTTGGCACAATTGGTTTAAAAGCTGGAGCGCTAATGGCGTCTGTCGATCGATTTCATATTAAAGTCGCTGGGAAAGGAAGTCATGCCGCTATTCCGCAAAATGGAAAAGATCCCATCCTTGCCGCCTCACAAATCGTTACAGCCCTACAGTCGATTGTCAGCAGAAATGTTTCACCTTTGGAAAGTGCTGTAGTAAGCGTGACAAGAATAACCGGCGGAAGTACGTGGAACGTCATCCCGAGTGAAGTGATTCTTGAGGGGACGACTCGAACGTTTAATCATCAAATTCGCGAAGAAATTATAGAAAAAGTAAATACGATAGTTGAAAACACAGCGCGGGCATATTCAGGGGAAGCTAGTATTGAGTGGTTTCCAGGACCACCTCCATTGGTCAATGATGCAGAAACGATAGACATTTTACGTGAAGCGGCTCAAGAACGAGGACTAAGAGTAGTAAAACCGCAACCGACAATGGGTGGGGAAGACTTTGCCTTTTATCAGCAGCAAATACCGGGCGCATTTGTATTCTTCGGGACAAATGGCAATGAAGAATGGCACCATCCTGCATTTACAGTCGATGAATCAGCGCTCATTGAAGCCTCTTACTTCTTCTATGAAAGTGCTTTGTCATTATTAAATGAAATTCAGGACAATCAAGATGAAAAAGTAGGAATAAACCAGGTTAATAATTAAAAAGGGGTAGAGAAAATGAAAATCAAACATCTTTTAGCGATGATCACAATTGGATTATTTGTAATAACAGGTTGTGTGGAAGGATCAGCTTCTGAAAACGAGAAAGCGACATTGAAAGTTGGGGCTTCTTCTGTACCACATGCAGAAATATTGGAGTTTATTGCACCAGATTTGGAAGAAGATGGTGTGAAACTAGAAATTATGATTTCTACGGATGGTATTCAAACGAATCAGCAGACATCAGATGGAGATTTAGATGCAAATTTCTTCCAGCATACGCCGTATTTAGAACAAGTTAACGAGGACAGTGGGCTAGATTTAGTAGTAGTGGAAGGTATTCATATTGAACCATTTGGAGTGTATTCAAAGGAAATTGATTCCATTGATAACTTATCGGAAGGGGCACAAATTGCTGTTCCGAATAACCCTTCGAACTTCTCAAGAACACTCCTGCTTTTTGCAGAGCATGGAATAATTGAATTGAATGATGCTAAATCAGGTGACTTCTTATTGGAAGACATCACTAGAAACGATAAAAACTTAGAATTTATTCCAGTTGATCCACCTCTCTTAGTTCATTCCTTAGATGATGTAGAGGCTTCGGCCATCAATACAAACTATGCTTTAGAAGCTGATCTTAAGCCTCTAGAAGATTCTTTAATTATTGAAGGATTGGACTCACCATATGTCAATGTTTTAGTCGCTCGTCCCGACAACAAGGACAGCGAACTAATTCAAAAACTTGCGGATGCATTAACAACGGAAAAGGTAAGGGAATTTATATTAGATAATTACGAAGGAGCAGTTGTCCCTGCGTTCTAATGAAATCAATATTCTTCAGGAGGGGTTAGATTGATAGAATTTCGTCAGGTCTCCAAAGTATTTGATAGTGGTGGAAAAAAAGTTGAAGCATTAAAGAATATTCAGTTAAGCGTTAATAAAGGGGACATTTTTGGAGTGATCGGCTTCAGTGGAGCCGGGAAAAGTACACTTATCCGTACCGTGAATTTATTGGAATATCCGACATCGGGTGAAGTGATTGTCAAGGGGAAAAATTTAGCAAAACTGTCTCATAATGAGATACGAGAAGCAAAGAAGGATATCGGAATGATTTTCCAACACTTTAATCTGATAAATTCTAGAAATGTCTTTCATAATGTAGCTATGCCTTTATTGCTAAGTGGATATAACAAGAAAGCGGTAGAAGATCAGGTATATGAAACTCTTCGTTTTGTTGGATTAGAGGAGAAGGCAAATAATTACCCGGATCAGTTATCAGGTGGACAAAAGCAACGTGTTGGAATTGCCCGAGCATTAGTAACGAATCCTTCCATATTATTATGCGACGAAGCTACATCAGCATTAGATCCGGAAACTACAAAGTCAATCTTAAATCTATTAAAAAGGATAAACGAGGAATACAATATTACGATTTTAATCATTACCCATGAAATGGAAGTTATCAAAGAGATTTGTAATCGGGTTGGGGTAATGGAAGATGGTCAAATTATTGAAACAGGAAGTGTCTATGAAGTTTTTGCACATCCAAAAACAGCTACAACACGTAACTTTGTTAAATCTGTCATTCGCGATGAAGTGCCTCAAAGTGTTTATCAACTGTTAAAAGAAAAGGATCATTTTAGTCGTATCTTCAAAATTGAATTTTTCGGAGCAGACTCCGGGCAACCGACTGTTTCTAAAACTGCAAAGATTTACAACGTGGAAATCAATGTTCTGTTTGGAAACATTACGGAATTACAAGGGATTCCTTTTGGTGACTTAGTTGTCGAGTTAATTGGAGATAATTACGAAATTGAGCGAGCGATTGAATATATCATTAGCCAAGAAATCGAAGTGAAGGAGGTTATCGAAGATGGAAGTGAGCAAAGAATTGATATTGAACGCGTTGTGGGAAACGCTTTACATGGTTAGTGTTTCACTCTTTTTTGGAGGGATCATCGGGATATTCTTAGGTGTGTTATTAGTAGTAACGAGGAAAGGACATATCCTGGAAAACCGGTTGATTTATTCCAGCGTGAATCCAATCGTTAATATCTTTCGTTCCATTCCGTTTATTATCTTGCTTGTAGCAATTATTCCTTTTACAAGGTTAATTGTAGGTACATCAATTGGGACAACGGCTGCGATAGTTCCCCTGGTACTTCATATAGGGCCTTATTTTTCTAGGTTAGTAGAAAATTCGTTATTAGAAGTAGATGAAGGAATTATTGAAGCAGCAAAAGCGATGGGAGCGACACCACTGCAAATCATTTATCGCTTTTTAATGCCAGAAGCTTTTTCTTCATTAATTTTAAGTTTAACAACAGCGACGATTGGATTAATAGGTGCAACTGCAATGGCAGGAGCAATTGGCGGTGGAGGACTCGGGGATGTAGCCATAACCTATGGCTATCAGCGATTTAGTTCCATTACGATTCTAGTAACTGTTGTTATTCTAGTGATCCTCGTTCAAGCTATACAGGAAATTGGAAACAGACTAGAACGAAAGGCAAGGAGAATTTAGAGTGACAAAGAGGAGTGTAATCATGAAAAAATGGTTGTTTCCGTTATTTATAGTATTGAGTGTGTTGTTAGGTGCGTGTTCTGGAAATGCAAAGGCAGTAGATGAACAAGCAACAGTCAAAGTTGGAATTCGAAGTTCCGAACTGCGAACATGGGAATATTTAAAGGAGCAAGCCGAGAAAGAAGGAATAAAAATCGAAATTGTCAATTTCTCATCTGCGTATGATCCAAATCAAGCCTTAGTTGAAGGAGAAGTTGATATAAATGCGTTCCAACATGTAGCATATTTGGAGTCATTTAATGAGAATACCAATTCAGAAGTTGTTCCAATTGGCACAACGATTATTGCTCCACTGGGATTGTATTCCAGTAAATATCAAGCGTTGAGTGAAATTCCAGATGGGGCACAAATAGCTGTGCCGAATGATGCACCTAACTGGGGAAGGGCGTTGTTACTACTACAAGAAGCGGGATTATTAACGGTTGTTGATGACTTTGATGGTTTTGGTGGTGAAGACAAAATTAAGGAAAACCCCAAGAATATTGAAATTGTACCAGTAGATGGTGCAAATGCCCCTCGTGTAATGGAAGATGTAGCTGCTTCGGTAATAAATAATGGGGTTTCATTGGAGGCGGGGCTAACACTAAAAGATGCGATTATTCATGAAAGTCAAACAGCAAAACCTTATATCAATGTAATCGCGGCTAGGGAACAAGATAAGGATAAGGAAATTTTCCAGAAGATAGTTGAAATTTATCAATCCGACGAGACAGCTGCATTTATTGAAGAGACATATCAAGGGAACTATCTTCCAATCAATATCTCTTTAGAGGAATTAAGTACATTTAAAGAAACTTATTCAAATAACTAAATTTGTTGAGGGAGAGAGAAATGTGACGAAAAGACAAATAAAATTAGCGGCATATTTGATAGGGACAGGGATGCACGTTGCCTCCTGGCGCCATCCACTATCAAGTCCAAATGCAAGTATTGATGTAAAGGCACTGCAAAAGCTAGCACAGATTGCTGAGAGAGGAAAGTTTGATCTTGCGTTTGTTGCAGATAGTTTAGCAATTAATCACGAGTCACATCCACAAATTTTGAATCGCTTTGATCCAGTAGTACTTATAACTGCCTTAGCTTCAGCAACCGAGAAAATCGGTATCGGGGCTACAGCCTCGACAACATATAACGAACCATTCACTCTTGCACGTCAATTCTCATCCGTCGATCATGTAAGTGGTGGGCGTGCGGCATGGAATGTGGTGACGACAGCTGATGCAACAGGACAAACGGCCTTGAATTTTAGTAGGGAACAGCATTGGGAACATGATCATCGTTATGAGAGGGCGGAAGAGTTCGTAGATGTAGTAAAAGGCCTGTGGGATTCATGGGAGGATGATGCTTTTACTTATAACAAAGAGACAGGAGAATTTTATGACCAGGATAAAGTACATGAGCTCCATTACAAAGGCAGATATTTTTCAGTAAAAGGCCCGTTGAATATTGCAAGGTCAGTTCAAGGTCAGCCGGTAATCATTCAAGCTGGTGCATCCATTCCAGGACAGAGACTGGCAGCCCGCACCGCGGAAGTTGTTTTTACGCACTGGGATAATATTGAGGATTCGAAACAGTTTTATCGAAAATTAAAATCACAATTAGTGGACTTTGGCAGGAGTGAAAATGAGCTTCACATTCTCCATGGCATATCACCAATAGTAGGAGAAACTGAGAAAGAAGCATATGAAAAATATAATGAGTTACAAAAACTCATTGATCCATATGAAAGTTTGAAATTTGTTTCTGGATATATGGGGAATGTAGATTTTTCCAAATACTCTCTAGATACACCAGCAAAAGAAGTGGAATTTCCAAAAGTAAATAGTATCCAAAGTCAATTCAATGAAATGAAGAAGATTATTGAGGAAGAAAATCTCAAAGTTGGAGATCTCTATACTAGATTTTTCGGCGCAGCTAAAAAAGACGGCTTTATTGGTACGCCTACACAAGTAGCAGATGAGATGGAAAAATGGTTTACAGAAAAAGCAACAGATGGTTTTATGATTCAATTCCCCCTTTTACCAAGGGATTTGGAAGATTTTGTTGAGTTAGTTGTTCCGATTTTGCAGAAAAGAGGCTTATTCCGCTTGGATTATGAGGGAAATACATTACGTGATCATCTTGGCCTGAAAAAACCAGAAAATCGTTTCACGAAAGGAAAAGTTACGAATTAATAGGAAGTGAAACCTTGAGTCCCACCTACTTAAAAAGTACGGTGGGATTCAAAGTTGGGCGAGAAAAGGTGCATGAGTGTCTAGTCGTGTCTCAACTTTCCTAAAGAGAATATATTCAATTCTTTTGTTTTAAAGTATGAAAATAAATAAGTACCAGTTATTACAATGGCACTACCTATCCCCTGTATCCAAGTCATTTGTTCACCTAAGAATAGAAAAGCTAAAATTGCAGTAAATACCGGGTTAAAATTAAGAAATACCCCTGATGTCGTCGAACCTAATTTTTGAACACAAATACTCCAAAGCAGCATACATACAACGGTTGAGATTAGGCCTGTATAAATGATTGCACTAATAAAGGAGATATTAATATTTGTAACTGTAAAATTAGGGACACTCAATGGTAGAAGGATAATCAGTCCAAAAACGGCAGAGTACAAAGTAGACATTAGAGCCGTAGTTTTTGTCATAGCCCATTTCGTGCATATGGTGTAGAACCCCCATACACAAACTGCAGCCAACATCCATAAATCTCCAGTATTAAAACTCAATGAAAGCATATCGTTTATTTCACCTTTAGTAAGTACAAGAGTTACTCCAAAGAAGCAGAAAATCATGGAAATAAACTGAAGTACATTTATTTTCTCTTTGAAGAATATAAAAGAAAAGACTGCGATGGAAATCATATTTAATGTGGAGATTAATCCTACATTTGGAGCTGTCGTTCGTTCTAATGCAAGAAACTGTAAAAGGTTAAACAGCACTACACCTGTTAATCCCATGAAAAACAATGGAAGAAGTGCAGCACGTGGTGGCAGAAGTTTTCTTTCTTTTTTCCAAACAAGTGGGACTAAGCAGACAACCGCAATGATCCATCTTAAAGTCGTCAGAGTGATCGGTGAGGCATGCTCCACAAGTATTTTACTGACGACAAAATTTCCTCCCCAAAATAATGAGGTTAATAGCAATAAGACATAATACATCATCAACATTAATTCAAGCCTTCCTTTTTTAAACAGTAACATTCAATATGAAAAAGTGCTTTAAGTATTGAATGCTTTACTTTAAATCATTTTAACATTATCGAACATTTATTAGTGGTTATTTTGTATAATGGAATAAATTGAAAATAATATTAAGTTAAAGTGGATTAAAGGAAAATAATGTTCAGTTCATGAGTTGCTTTATCATAATATCCGAAGAAAATAAAGGGGTGAAAATATTGGAATTCAGTAAAAATAAAATGCTTGATGAATTGGATTGTAACATCTTACATATTTTACAAACCGAAGGGCAGCTAAACAATTCAGAAATCGCTAAACGGGTGAACTTATCTCCGCCGGCAACTCATACAAGGATAAAAAGACTGGAAGCTGAAGGGTACATCACGAATCATGTTGCGATTTTAAATCAGGAAAAATTAGGATTTGATTTATTATCATTTATTTTTATGAGTACAAACATACATCAACAAGAAAAGTTGGAAGTCTTAGAGAGAAAACTAAAGTCAATGCCGGAGATTTTGGAATGTCAGTGCATTACCGGAGAGTATGATTATCTTCTCAAGGTTGCAAACAAAGACCGCAAAGAATTAGAAAACTTCATCAGGAAATTAAATAGTCTTGGTATTACTCGTATTCAAACTAGCTTAGCATTAAGGGAAATTAAATATTCCACAGCTTTACCTATCTGGGATGATGAAAATCGTTGAATAGTTTTACTGGGATTCTCAAAAAGGAGCTTCCATGTGCCTATGTGCATATGGAAGCTTCTTTCTTGTCCATTGTAATACTAAGCAAAGGTTTAAGTTAAGTTGTGGTATTGAAATTTTGTAGCAGGATATTCTAAGAAATGGTATTAAAAATTAAATACAAGAAAGGATAAAGTTAATGGGCTTCCTAAGTCGATTATTTGGGAAAAAGGAAAAGGAGATGGAAAGCATGTCAAACGTTAAGTTAGCAATTGTATTCTATAGTATGGGTGGAACGAATTTTCAATTATCCAAGTGGGCAAAGGAAGGGGCAGAGGCAGCTGGTGCAGAAGTCCGATTATTAAAAGTTCAGGAATTAGCGCCAGAATCAGTTATTGAAGGTAATGAAGTCTGGAAAAAAACTGTAGATGCTACAAAAGATGTTCCTGTTGCAACCTCTGATGATCTCGAGTGGGCGGACGCAATTATCTTTAGTACCCCTACTCGATTTGGTAATGTGGCATCTCAGATGAAGCAGTTCTTAGATACACAAGGTGGATTATGGGCGAGTGGCAAAACAGTAAATAAAGTGGTAAGTGCTATGACTTCAGCACAAAACCCACATGGTGGACAAGAGGCTACAATTCTTGCTTTATATACATCGATGATGCATTGGGGTGCAATTATTGCTGCTCCTGGATATACAGATCAAGTGTTGTTCGGTGCCGGAGGAAATCCTTATGGAACAAGCGTATCTGTCGACCAGGATGGAAAAATGATAGAAGATGTGGAAGGTGCGGTTAAACACCAAGCAAAACGGACGGTTCAGGTTGCGGAGTGGGTTAAAAAAGGAAGTCAATAAGAGATAATGCGGACCAATCGAGTGGATTGGTTCGTTTTTTATAGGTGAAAGTACACT
Source organism: Oceanobacillus luteolus (assembly GCF_042678205.1). Classification (NCBI taxonomy): domain Bacteria; kingdom Bacillati; phylum Bacillota; class Bacilli; order Caryophanales; family Bacillaceae; genus Oceanobacillus; species Oceanobacillus luteolus. Next base: position 101 of record NZ_JBHUDE010000045.1, on the reverse strand, counting down.
AGCGTTGCATAAATAATACCAGAATTTTCAGTTTTAATCTTTTTTCTATTAGAGCCAAAAAAGTAAATACCCAACTAAAGGTGGCTCCATTCATTTTTTTT